>CAJLYG010000058.1 GCA_905210845.1 uncultured Prevotella sp. | reverse complement strand
GGCTATTTCGTCATTCCCTGCAACGCCCGCCACGTCATCGCCAAGGTGACCTACGTGGGCTACAAGTCTAAGCTGTGGACCGCTACCTCGCCCGACCTTGGTACCATCCGCCTGCAGGCCGACCGCTATACACTGAAAGGTGTGACGGTGAAGACGCAACGGCCACAGTATCGTGCTGCAAAGGGTGGCATGACCATCGACGTGGAGCACTCGGTGCTGAGCAATATGGGCACCGCCGTCGATGTGCTCGGACAGCTGCCGCGTGTCACGGCATCGGGCTCCGGCATCAAGGTGTTTGCCAAAGGCACACCAGTCATCTACATCAACAACAAGAAGGTGACCGACAACCGCGAATTGACGGAACTGAAATCAGAGAACATCAAGAACGTGGATGTCATCACCGCACCCGGCTCGCAGTACGATGCCACGGTAAAGAGCGTCATCCGCATCCGCACCCGTAAGCCAGCGGGCGAGGGATGGAGCGTGAGGAACGATGCCAACGCAAAATACAACACGATGTGGGCAGGATATGACCAAGCTACCGTCAAATACCGTATCAAAGGACTGGAACTGTCTAACACCACGGCTCTCTATAGCCAAGTATTCAAAGAGGACATCAACACGGGCTACACACTCATGCCCAAGGACAACACCATCAACATCGACCAGCATTTCAACGACGCTTTCCGGCAGAACGTGTTGTCACAGACCTTCCGCTTGAGCTACGACTTCAATGCTGACAATTCCATCGGTGGCAGTTATTGGTTCTACAAGACCTTGTCAAGCAACATGGATGCGAACAGTATCCAGAATGTCACGCGCAACGGCGTCTATGAGGGTTCCATCCTGCAGAGCCAGTGCCAGCACAGGGATGTAGGACCACGCAACGAGGCCAACCTCTACTATACGGGCAAGCTCGGCAACTGGAGCATCGACTTCAATGCCTCTTATCTCCACATGAAATATATGCTGAGCCAGCAGAGCGCGGAAGCCAGCACGGAATTAGGTGACCGCGACGTGGCGAGCAACGGCGGACAGCGCAGCGACCTGTGGGCTGGGAAACTCGTCGTGACGCACCCGGTAGGGAAGGGCACGCTCTCGTTCGGCTCGGAATACACGCATACAAAGAGTGTGGGCTTCTATGTCAACAGCGAGAACTATGTGCCTGCCTCCAGCACCAAGCTCTATGAGGCAAACATAGCGGGCTTCGCTGATTTCTCCTTGCCTTTCGGTCACTATGAGCTCGATGCTGGACTACGATACGAGCATGTCACGACCGACTACTACAGCTTCGGCAAACGGGAGCAGGAGCCGAGCCGACGCTATGGCAATCTCTTTCCCAACCTCTCGCTGTCGTGGAATAAGAACTTGTGGTCATGGCAGTTGGCCTACACCATGAAGACCTCGCGACCGGGATACAACAACCTGCGCAACTTCATGCAGTATGACAGCCGTTATCTCTATGAGGGCGGCAATCCCTACTTGCGCCCGGAATATACACACAACGTGGAGCTGTCGGCCGAGCATAAATGGCTGAGTGCCTCCGTCGATTACGACTATATCCACAAACCCATGCTTCATGCCTTTGGCTTGTACGACAACCAGGAGATAGCCTATTTCTCAGTTCGCAACATGGGGCACTATCAGATGCTTAGCGCCTCCGTAACGGCCTCACCGACATTCAGTTGTTATCATCCCTCTTGGGAGATAGACTATTTCCAGTTGTTCTTCCGTGAGCCCACTAGTCTTTGCTCCAACCATCCCTCGTTTTCCTTCATTCTCCGCAACAGCTTCGTCTTTCCACATGGCTGGCTGGCGGGCCTCGACCTCTATGGCTACACCGACAGCTATGAACCGATGCGGCGGACAGCAGGCTTTGTGACCATGAACGCGCGGTTGCGCAAGTCGTTCTTCAAAAATCGCCTCGTCTTCCTCCTCCAAGCCTCAGACCTGACCAAGAGCAATCGCGAGCGATGGACGTTTTATGGCACGGATGTCATCAGCAGAAAGGACGCCAACAATTTCACGCGCAGCATCTCATTCACCGTGACCTACAACTTCAACGCCTCGCGCAGCCGCTACAAAGGTACGGGTGCAGGAAACGAGGAGAAGAAGAGACTGTGAGGGATGCCAAAAGGAAAGTGATAAAAAGACCATGCGGCATAGCCAAGCGCTGTGCGGCATGGCCTGAATTTGTTAATCATAACTAAAACTTTGATTTGTTTCTATCTTTTTATAAATCGTACTTTATAAATTTGCTATATTTGCCGAAAGTTTTAATTACGATTTATGGAAAAGCTGATAGACCGTCCGTATTATATCAATATGGTTCGTCCTTTTGTCGGAAAGAACGTAATCAAGGTGCTGACTGGCCAACGCCGGGTCGGAAAAAGTTGCATTCTCAAGCAACTGGCTAACAAGATAGCAGAGACAAATGCTGATGCCAATATCATATCTATCAACAAAGAACTGGAGGACTTCGCTTTCATTCATACTCATGAAGATTTGAGCAAATACGTTGGGGAGCACCTGAAGTCAGGTGTCGCCAACTATCTTTTCATTGATGAGGTGCAGGACATAGATGGCTTTGAAGTTACGCTTAGAAGCCTGCAGGCTTCTGAGGCTTGCGACATCTACATCACTGGCAGCAATGCCAAGATGTTTTCCAGCGAATTGTCCACCCATCTCTCTGGCCGCTATGTGGAGTTTCATATCCACAGTCTCAGCTACAATGAGTTCTTGGTGTTCCATCATTTGGAGCCTTCCAATAAATCGTTGAGAGACTATTTGCTGTATGGCGGAATGCCGTATCTTAACAATCTACCCCTTGAGCGGGATGTTGTCTTTGAGTATCTGCAGAATGTCTATAATACCATACTTCTGAAAGATGTAGTCAAGCGTGAGGGCATCCGGAACGTTGAGTTCTTAGAGACATTGGCTTTATATACAGCCGACAATGTGGGTAATCTGTTCTCTGCGAACAATATCAGTAAATATCTTAAATCGCAGCATGTTAATACTTCGCCAGTACAAATCATTAACTATCTGCGCGCCATGCAGAATGCATACTTGATACAGAAAGTACGTCGAGTGGACATCAATGGCTTACGCATGTTTGAGATAGGGGATAAGTACTACTTTGAGGACTTGGGACTGCGTAACTGCCGTCTGAGTTCTTCAGTCCAACAAGATATCAATAAGCTTATAGAAAATGCCATTTATCTGTATCTTTCTCAGCAACGCTTCCAAGTGTTTACTGGACAGATGCCTGATGGTAAGGAAGTGGATTTCGTTGGTCTCCATGACGACAGGCGTATTTATGTGCAAGCTACCTACTTAGTGGCAGACGAGACCACTCGCAAGCGTGAGTTCGGTAACTTGAAAGCCATCAGTGACAACTATCCCAAATATGTTGTCAGCCTGGACGAATGGACGAGCGGAAGCAACGTTGAAGGTATACAGCATGTTCACCTCGGTGACTTCTTGAGGATGAAACTGACGTAATTCTGTAATAGTGTTAAGCCTATTTAAACCTTAGTGTTAAGAATGTATAAGTGGGAAGGCTTGGAGCAGTCGACACGTTGAGGTTTAAGCAGTAAGGGAAAGAATGTACCTCAATTCCGCAACCTCCATTTCCTGTTGTGTGCCACTATTCCGTGCCACTGTCCAGATATCTTGCCTGCGACGTGCAGCCGTGAGCCTTTATGTTGTCGAACATACGTGTCAGTTTTTTCAAAAAAATCCCGATGTAAGGTACGATGTTCTCGAATATTATTACTATCTTTGCCATGTCTTGTAGGATTGTACTTCTTTTGATTTTGCACCATCAAGTTAGTGAAAATTCTGCAAATGGAAAAACTCTGAGGAACTTATTGTCTTTCAGGGACTTGTCAATAATATTAAAAATGCGTACTTAGTTGCGGCATTAAGGTTAGTTTATCATTAAAATTCTAATCTCATGAGAAGAGGATTATTTTTTCTATTAATGAAGTTTTCTTCAGCATAAGCACAATCTGTAGTAAGTGCTAGAAATAGAAACACAAATAGCAGGAGAGGGCCTTTCTGTCTCATACCTAAGAAAAGTGCTCAATGAAGCTTGTTTGATCTCACCTAAACCGACGAGAATGAAATGTAATTTGATATTCCTATGTGAGTCTTTATTTTTGAATTCGTAATCTTATTAATTTAAATAACAATGAAGAAAATCATATCTGTTTTGGTCCTATGCATGTGCTTGTTTTCTGCACACGCTGTTGAAAATGATATTGCTGCTGCCAAGGCACTTGTTCACAGATTGCTGCCACAGTGGGAAGACAAGATCCAGTTCCGCCTTTTATCGCAAGGTGGGGATGCCTTTGAGTTGCAAACTGTTAAGGGTAAACTGATGATTAGTGGTAATGATGCCAATTCGATGGCGGTGGGTTTGAATCACTACCTGAAATACTATTGTCACGTGGAAATAGGATGGTTAAAAAACGATACATATACTATCCCTTCAACCATGCCTTCGGTACCCAAGACAATCAAGATTAAAGCGCGTGTTAAAGACCGTTTCTTCCTGAATTATTGTACTTTTGGGTATACGATGCCTTGGTGGAAATGGGATGAGTGGGAGCACTTCATCGATTGGATGGCACTGAATGGCATTAATCTTCCTCTTGCCATCACAGGTCAGGAATCCATTTGGTATAAGGTGTGGAAAGATTATGGACTGACGGATAAGGAAGTGCGCTCCTATTTTACAGGTCCTGCTCACCTACCATGGCACCGAATGCTCAATATTGACTATTGGGGCGGACCGCTTCCCAAGTCTTGGCTTGACGGACAACTTGAATTGCAAAAGAAGATTACAGCCCGTGAGCGTGAGTTGAATATGCGCCCTGTCTTGCCTGCTTTTGCCGGTCATGTGCCCCACGAGCTTACTCGCATCTTTCCTAAGGCAAAAATCACTAAATTGGAGGCGTGGTCAGGTTATCCGGATCAGTATGCCTGCAGTTTTCTCGATCCAATGGATCCTCTCTTTAAGGAAATACAAAAGAAATTTATTGATACAGAAGCCAGCATCTACGGTACGGATCACGTCTATGGCATCGATCTTTTTAATGAGTTGACTCCTCCGAGTTGGGAACCAGAGTATCTGGGGCGTGTCAGTAGACAAGTCTATGAGAGTCTTGCGGATGCAGACAAGGATGCTATTTGGCTTCAGATGACTTGGCTTTTTTATAATGATCATGACAAGTGGACTCTTGATCGTGTAAAACCGTATATTACGTCTTATCCTGCGAACCATTCATTGCTGCTTGACTATTTTTGCGAACGGCATGAGGTGTGGCAGGAAACCAATAAATATTACGGTGTTCCTTATATCTGGTGCTATCTTGGCAACTTTGGCGGGAATACGGCACTTGTGGGCAATGTCGCTGATGTGAACAAGCGGATTGAGAATACCTTTAAGAATGGAGGAAAGAACTTTGTTGGACTTGGGGCTACGCTTGAGGGCTTTGACTGCAATCCCTTTATGTATGAATACGTCTTTGAGAAAGCATGGGACTTCAAGACACATCGCAATATCCCTCAATGGACGGATCTTTTGGCAGATCAGCGTACAGGCAAATACGACCCCAATGCCAGGAAGGCTTGGCAGATCTTAGTCGACAGTGTTTATTGCAGTACGACATCACCCGGACAATGCCCGCTCATTAATGTTCGGCCCTGCTTTGGCAAGTATCGCTCCTATTATGCAAATACACGCATCAAATATCATACTGTCAATCTCGTTCGCGCTTTAGGTCTGTTGCTGAAGGTAAACTCTACAACCCATAGTTATGAGTTTGACGTTGCCAATTTAACGCGTCAGATGATGAGCGATTACTTCAAGACGGTCTTTGAGGAATATCAAAATGCCTATGAGAAGCGCGACCGTTCAGCCATGAAGCAATTGCAGAAAGAGATGATGCAGATTATCAAGGATGTCAACCGTACCGTCCAAACTCAAAGCTACTTCCTGATGGGTAAGTGGATCAAAGACGCACGCTCCTGGGGGAATTCTCCGATGGAGAAGCTCTATTACGAGCAGAATGCCAGAAACTTGCTCACTACCTGGAGTGATAAGGATCAACTCCTCAATGATTATGCAAGCAGAACTTGGGCTGGCCTCACGGATTCCTTCTATGGGAAGCGTTGGTCGATGTTCTTCCAGGCTGTCAACCAAGCTCTTGATCGGGGTGAGACGTTTGACGAGGATCACTATCAGGTATACAAAGCAAAGGTAACAACCTTTGAGAAGTATTGGTGGGAAGAATGCGTGGGTAAGTTTCCTTCCAAGCCTGTGGGCAACAGTAAGCAAGTCGCATTGGAAATGTATAACAAGTATGCTTCGAAAATTGTCAAATGATGGGTTCAAGACGGTTCTATTACAGATCATGGTCCATTAATATCTAACTAAATATGAACAAGAAAGCATTTATTATTTCTTTATTGTGTATTCTCGCACTTCCTGGTTGTGCGCAGACCGCAAAGCAGTATGTGCCTGAGCCTTCACGTTATGGATCGGGGTGGTGGGCACCAGACACATTGGGCAACCATCGTGTGGTGGTGGCTGTAGATAAAGCCGCTGATGTTGTAGAGGCATGGATACCATGGCGGCGGCGTGACCATCAACCCGAGAAGAAAGGGCTTGTGGTGGTGAATGCCTCTACAGGGCGTATTGTTGACAATGTATTACCCATCGAGATCAACCAAGAGTATGGCATCTTGCGCTTCGATGCAAGCACGGGTGCGGGTAATTACTATGTTTATTATCTGCCTTATCATACTTCGGGCGGACCTTATCCTAAGGTAAGCTATCCTAAACGTCCGGATCATTCACAACCTGCATGGCGCGAGCGTTGTCGTAAGCTTTCTTCTTCCAAGGTCGCTCAAGCACGTCTTGTCCGCTTTGAGTCCTTGGGTAGTTTCAACAGTTTTTATCCCATGGAGATCATTGCTACCGCCGCAGAGAAGCAGGCACTATTGAATGCCAACCCCAGTAAGACCTTTCTCTTGTTGCCCGAAGATCGTGAACATCCCATCCGTATGTTTGATGACTTAAGTTATCGGCAGGTAGAGCGCGGTGCTACCGGTGAGTTTTTTGGCGAAGCCGATCAAGGCGAATACTATGTGTTACAGTTAGGCTTGTGGGCTTGCCGCGGTGATGTCAACAGCGTTAAAGTGTCATTCGAGGACTTGAGAGGTCCTGATAACGGGCGAATTGAGCCGAAGGACATGACATGCTTCAACACCGAAGGTGTCGACTGGCTCGGACATAAAATCAGCTATCCCGTTAATGTCAGTCGCGGTCGTGTACAACCCTTATGGATTGGTATCCAGATGCCGCGTGATGTCAAGCGTGGGCTCTATACGGGTACGATCACTGTCAGCGATGCAGCCGGGCATGCAGAGCATGTGAAGGTGATGATCAATCTTTCCGACAATGTCCTTGCCGATGGAGGAGACAGTGAACCTTGGCGACTCTCCCGTCTCCGTTGGCTTAACTCTACCCTTCAGGAGAATGACAAATTAGTGAGACCGTTCACGCCGATGACCGTCAATGGTAATACGGTGGGAGTGCTCGGTCGTACGCTTACCGTAGGTGAATTAGGTCTGCCAACTGAGATACAAAGTTATTTCACCGAGGAAATGACCTCTGTGGGGAAGACAGCCAAGGATATTCTTGCCAAGCCAATGACGTTGAATATCAAAGTCGGCGGTAGTACGCTGCCTATTCAAGTAACACGCCCTGTTTCCTTGCGTCGCATTGATGATGGAGCCGTGGAGTGGACGGCCGCAGGCAAGGCTGGTGACATCTTTGTTGATGTAAATGCCAGGATGGAGTTTGATGGTGTGGCAGAATTCCATATCAATGTCAGCTCAACCCGTGATGTGCATGTTGATGACATCTCTTTGCTCACGCCCATGACGGCAGCCGCATCGAAATATCGTCTTGGTATGGGTTATGAAGGTTCGCTTCGCCCGAAGAGTGATCAATGGAAATGGAATATCAAGCGTAATCAAGAGGGATTCTGGTTTGGTGATGTTAATGCTGGCATGCAATGCCTCTTCCGTGATGCCAACTATCGTCGACCGCTGAATACGAATTTCTATCAGCTGCAGCCGCTCAACTTGCCTACATCATGGTGGAATAACGGGCAGGGTGGTATTAACTACAGTCAGAGCGGTGAGACGCTTGATATCACTACGTACAGCGGTTCGCGCACCATAGCACGTGGCGATACCCTGCACTTTAACTTCTTGGCATTGATCACGCCTTTCAAGCCCATTGACACCCAAAAGCAGTGGGGAGACCGCTATTATCACGGTTATCATCCTGTAGAGAAGAACAAGAAGGATGATTCTTTCGGCTTCCAGGCTGCTGATATCGTAGCGGGCACAGGTGCGAACACGATCAACATTCATCATGCTACGCCCATCAATCCCTTTATCAACTATCCCTTCCTCCGTCCGCAGGCTATGAAAAATTATGTCGACTATGCGCATTCGGCTGGTGATAAGGTAAAAATTTATTATACCGTACGTGAGCTTACCAACCATGCTCCAGAGTTTTTCGCTCTGAAGAGCCTGGGGCATGAGATCTTCTCACCGGGCAAGGGTGGGGGCTTCGCATGGTTGCAGGAGCATCTTGATGGCGATTATATCGGTGCCTGGTTTGTTGACTATTATAAGGATGCAGCCATTGTCAATACCGGTATCTCGCGCTGGCACAACTTCTATGTGGAAGGTCTGAACTGGCTTACTCGCAATGTCGGTATCGATGGCGTTTACATTGATGACCTTGCTTTCGACCGTAACACGATGAAGCGTATCCGGCGTACGCTTGAGCAGAACAGACCAGAGCCGCGCATTGATGTGCATTCAGCTAACCAGTTCAACCCCAGTGACGGATACATCAACAGTATGTTCCTGTATATGGAGCACATGCCTTACCTCGATCGCCTTTGGTTTGGTGAATACTTCAAATATGACAAAGGTCCTGATTATTGGCTCACCGATGTGTCGGGTATCCCGTTCGGTATGATGAGTGAGATGTTGCAGGACGGCGGAAATCCCTGGCGGGGCATGCTCTATGGCATGACAGCCCGGGAACCATCGAATAAGATGCCGGCAAGACTTTGGAAAGTTTGGGATAGTTTTGGTATCAAACAGAGTCGCATGATCGGTTATTGGGTGACGTACAACCCTGTCAAGACGGGTCGGGACGATATCCTTGCCACGACCTTCGTGCGTGATGGAAAGACCATGATTGCGATTGCCAGTTGGGCGAAGGAGGATGCAGATGTGAAGTTGAAGATCGATTATAAAAAGCTTGGCATCAATCTAAAGAAAGCTACGCTTACCGCTCCGGCTATCGAGGACTTCCAACAGGCGTTCACCGCTAAACCAGATGATACCCTAAAGGTTCCCGCAGGCAAAGGATTCCTTCTGATTCTCGAATAAATTTCATCCAGCCTTCAGGGTTGATAGATTCGTTTTCTGTGAAAAGGTATATCCTCATTCGATGGGAGGGTATACCTTTTCTTTTATCTTGAATTGTTTAAAGATCTTACTCATCTCCACCTCCACTGCATAGGTTATCATGAGTTGCAGGTAGAGAACGAAAATAGGAGATAAACATCCGTGCTGAATGTTTACCTCCTATCAGAATGAATAGGGAGAACCTAAAAACATTGTAGTCCTCCCTTAATCAGAAGGAAGTCTATTAATTGGTTCCCTTCATCGGGTTCTGATCGCTCTCGCTGATCGCCGAGTTATTGGCAAATTCATAGGTAGGAATCTGCATGATGAAGCGATAGTCGTTAGAGGGAATGGTACCCATCGGTTGTGCGTCACTGGCATTGAACCCGTCCATGTAAGTGAATCCTGTAAGGAAGTGACCGGCAGGGTTGGTGGCACTCTGTGCGTAGCGTACGAGCGGTTTCTGCAAGCGTAGCAGATCATAGCTTCCTACAACACCCTCACTGAGCAGTTCGCGACGGCGTTCTTTGTAGATCTCCTCAAGCAGTTCGCTTTGGTTGGTGAGGGTGCAAGGATTGGCTCCACGGGTTGTCTTCAGTGTGTTGAGATGAGCCAATGCCTCTGTGATCTTTCCTTCGTTAGCCTCTGCTTCAGCCAGGATCAGCAACATCTCCGAGCCACGCATTAGCGGTACGCTGATATTGATACACTGGTTGCCCTTCGTATGAGCCGCATAAGTGCTGTTGCCATAGCTCTTCATCTTGTTATAAGCCCACTTCAACTTTGCGTCGGATGTGATGCTGCCGGCTGCATTGGTACGGTGCCAGAACATCACTGCCTGCTCATCAGCATCAGTCACGTTTGTGGTCTTGTCGCACTTGAATCCACGATAGTCATTAGGATCATTCTTGAACAGGTCGACATAGCTCTGGTCGACGAACAGTTGCAAGAAATTGTAGATCGGGCCGGAAGTCATCGACTCAGCACCGTCAGTCGTATAGCTGGGATCGTAGTTATACCAATAGTTCCAGGCTAAGTTCGTGGAGCAGTTATCAGTGCTGGTCATGTTGACGCCCCATACAAGCTCATCACATCCATCCTCCATGAGATGATCGAAGCCACTGTACCACTGTTCTTTCGACATCAGTTTGCCGTACTTGGCGTACACGGCACTTGCCATCTGCTCGGCACCGCTCCAGTTGCCCATGACCTGGTAGACGCGAGCCAGGTTACCGCGAGCCACATCAGCGTCGATCTCCCATTTCTCCGTGCGGGTATATCCTGATAGGGCAGCGATGGCTTCGGTGAGATCCTTCACTACTTGCTGGTAACACTCATCAACAGTAGAGAAACCCTTCTCATTGCCGTCCAGCGTGGTTAGGCGCAAAATAACACCGCGCTTGTTCTTGGCAAGCTGATAGGTCTGCTGGTAACTCATCAGCAGATGGAAATAGCAGATGGCGCGAATCGCCTTCGCCTGTCCGATGAGTACTTGCTTGTCAGCATCGGTGCCACCCACAGCTTCCGGTGCGTAGTCGATAATGATGTTCGCCATGTTGATGGAGTTGTACATATTACTCCAGAACTCACGTGTCATCTGACTGGTGCTTTGGGTGTAGCTCGGATAGAACCCCCATACATCGATAGGCGCACCTCCGTAGTTCTCTGTGGACATGACATCAGACGACTGGCAATCGAAGCGAAGCGCATGAGCCACGTAGGCAAACGAAGAGGCTCCTGGCTGATCACCGGTAGAACCGTTGTTGATATAGAACCGACGGTATGTGGCGTTCAGTACGCCCTGAAGACCGGTTATCGAGCTGGTGATATCGCTGGATGGTATTTTCTGTGCATCCTCTGTATTCAGATAGTCAGAACACGAAGGCAGCATGTTCACTGCCAGGAAGAGTGCCGCTATGCGGACGACTTTGTTAAATATTTTATTTCTCATTGCTGTTCGGATTTAGAATGTGATTTGTATTCCTGCCATATATACGCGGCGTGCCTCCATGACACCGTTGTCGGTATCGGCGTTGCCGTTGTAGTTGTTACCTGTAAGACCTACCTCAGGATCCGTATGGCGATGGGCTGCCGGACCGAAGGTGAGCAGGTTGTCACCCGTGATATAGACGCGCAGGTGGTCGATGCCAACCTTGCTGAGCAGACTCTTCGGAAGCGTGTAGCCGAAGGTGACATTACGCAGGCGCAGGTACTCATTGTTGAAAACAAAGCGGTCGGAAGCACGACGTGTACGAGAGCTATTGCTGTACGACCAGCGTGGGAACTTAGCACTATCTCCCGGCTTCTTCCAGGTATCCTTATAAGCGTAGTCCATATTCAGTCCGCAACCCGGACGGCCTGTGGAGTTTTCAAATACCATGTAGTCCATCATCTTCGATCCGAAGGATGCATACCACATCATGGAGAAGTCGAAGTTATTCCAAGACAAGTTGTTGGTGATGGAGCCGTATACCTTAGGGATGGCAGAGCCGATCCACTGGCGGTTCTTGATGGACTCGTCGAAGTCGGAAGTCTTGATCCAGTTGCCATTGTTGTCTTTCTCCCAGAACTCCTCCAGTCCTGTTTCCGGGTTCACGCCTGCTGATTTTACCATGTAGAATTCATACAGAGATTTACCTTCTGACAGGCGGTATTTACCCACACGGCTTCCCCAATAGATGTCTCCACTGGGCAGGGAGGTGACTTCATTATGTAAGGTAGTAAGGTTGAGATTAATCGTCCAGACGAGTCTGCTTTTGATAGGTGTTGCGTTGATGTTGAACTCGAAGCCCTCGTTGAGGATATCACCCAAATTGGTGTTGTATCCACTGGCGCTACCCACTTGTGCTGAGTAAGGCAGATCATGGTAATAGAGCAAATCTGAGGAGGTACGGTGGTAGTACTCTACGCTACCGCTGATCAGTCCGAAAATGCCGAAGTCAATACCTACGTTGAACTGTTTGTTACTCTCCCATTTCAGATCCTCCGTACGGATGTTGGAAGGCATGTATCCTGCCGACTCGTGCCAGTTGGAAGTAGTGTAGTAGTCTTGATAACCGTAGTAGATACGGCTACCGGCAGTACCGTTATTTTGGTTGCGGGCATTCAAGCGGTCATTACCTGTCGTACCGTAGCTGGCGCGTACAGACAGGTTGTCGAGCCATGACTTGGTGGGCTCCATGAATTTCTCCTGGGAGATACGCCATGAACCGCCGAACGACCAGAAGGTACCCCAACGGTTCTTGGAAGAGAAGATAGAACTGCCATCACGACGGATGCTGGTTGAGAGATAATAGCGCGAAGCGTAGTTGTATTCAGCACGACCGAAGTATGACAACAGGGAGTAACGTGTACGGTTGGATGAAATGCTCCAGTTCTTGGTGGTAGAGGAAGTTTCAAACTGTCCGGTGGTCATGATGCCCTCGCCATAGCTGTAGTCGTACTGCTGGTTGTAGTTGTACCACTCATGTCCTGCCATCAGTGAGATGTTGTGCTCGCCGAAGCTCTTATCCCACGACAGCACATTATTCCAAGTAAGGGTTCGTGTGTCGTAGTTGGTACGTGTGGCAGAGCCACCTTCAGCCTTCACGCTCAGTCCGTAAGGTGCGATCTGTCCGTAGTCGCCCCAAACGGCAGAAGAATAGCCATAACCGTGCTGTGCATTGTCGCCCAAGTTCATGGAAGTCCTGAATTTCATGCCAAACGGTAATTTGATCTCTGTGAAGTAGGATGCCACAACGGTGTTGAACTCGTTAGAATTAGGCGTACCGTTAAAGTTGAAGTCTTCATCATTAGGGTTATTCCAATAATCACCCTTATTGTAGACCGGCAATCCAAAGTACTGTGCATTGTTCACATCATAGTCATATACCTTCCATCCTGTCTTCTCTGAGCGTATCCACTCTGTATTGTCAGCGTTGCGCATCCAAGGACCGGTGAGGGTGTTGGTGAACATCAAGGCTCGGTTCCATCCGAAGTTATGCTGACGGGCATAGGTGTAGCTCAGGCTACCACCTATGGTCAGCCAACTCTTAATCTGGCTGGTAGCGTTGACACGGAAAGCATAACGCTTGTAGTAGTCGTTGTTGGAGTAACCTTTATCGTTCAGGTAGCCGATGGAAGCATAGTAGTTGGTCTTGCCGTTGTTGCTGGTACCGCTGAAGTCTACACCATAGTCCTGGCGCAGCTTGTGCGAGAAAATGGCTTTATACCAGTCCCAATCGTCCTTATTCCAAATCATCTGAAGATCTGGGTTGACATAAGCGTTGCCATTGCCGTCGTGCAGCACATATTTGCTCTCGCTGCCCGGCCACTTGAATGGAGTGACATAGACGGTCTCACCGGCTGAGTTGACACGCGCGTTATTGGTGAAGAGCACGTTAGCCGATGCGTAGTCACCCGCAGTCTGTGCATCCACTCCAAGATCGTAGCGCTGATCGTTATAAAGCGACTGCCAGTTGATGAGCAGCTGCTCATAAGGATTTGCCTTACGTCCTAAAGGTACTGCCATGTCAGATGTACCCCAAGATGCACGGAAGTTGACTTTCGTCTTGCCCTCGCCGCCTTTTTTGTGGTGATCACGACAACGCCGTTAGCAGCACGCGAACCGTATAGGGCACTGGCAGCTGCATCCTTCAAGACTGTCATGGATTCGATATCATTGTTATTGATGGAGTTGAGAGCTCCGTCGTACGGCATACCGTCGACGATATAAAGCGGTGTCGTCTCTCCCGACATAGACCCGATACCACGGATCTGAATACGGGCATCAGCACCTGGAACACCCTCGTTATTGAAAACGGCAACACCGGAACTCATACCCTGCAGGGCACCCACGAAACTGTTGCCGGAAATCTTTTGAAGATCGGTCCCCTTGACTGAGCTGGCAGAACCTGTGAAACTTGACCGACGGGTAGTACCGTAGGCCACTACCATCACTTCATCCAGATTCTGGGCATCACTGGTCAGCTTAATATTGAGCGTATGCTGACCGTTATAGGTGAACTCTTGTGTTTTGTAGCCCACAAAGCTGACTACAATCTTTGCCCCTTTGCGTAGTCCGGTAAGGGTATAGCGCCCGTCAGCATCAGTGATAGCGCCACGTGTGGTGCCTTTTTCCACGACAGTGACACCAATCAACGGACCGCCCTGATCGCTGACGACACCTGTTAATACACTCGACTGTTGAGCTACGTTCAATGCGTTGGCATTAGATTCGGCAGATCCTTCAGCCCACATGGGAGTGGTCCAGCAAATCGCCATACCTAAGAAAATTACTGCATGGACCTTACTGTGCAGAAAATTGGTAATGTTACCACTGGCACTGAAGCCATGCTTCTTGTGTTTATTCTTCTTACCCATAAACAAAAAATTAAGTGAATGATACGTTATATCTTATGTTAAAGAATATGTATTTTCTTCTACTTAATGAAAGCTCTCGGTGGCAAATTTAAGAAAAAATGTTTCAACTAAATATAAAATTGGAAAATTTTGTAGTATTTTAACGCAAAAAAAGGTGGCAAAGCGTTATTTATGTCATAGAAATGCAATAAAAATGAAAACTGAAATACAGGATTCTTCTTCGTCTTATTTTATCCTATTGCAGCTCACTGTGATTGAGCGGATGGAACTTTGGGGAGTTGTCAAAAGAAATCTGTCAGAAAGGGGAAATAGAAAAGTCTCACTTTCAAGGCATGGTAGATACCATGGAGTGAAAGTGAGACGATGATAGGCAAGAAGAAGGAATCTTTCACCTGATGGGGGTCGTTACTTCTTGATTGCTACTGTGCGGTAAACCGGTGCTTGCCATAGCTGTAGGAGTGCGCGCACATCAGAATAGCCGCTAACGGGAATGTGGGTCTTTGTAATCAGGATCGTCCTCGTGAGCAAAGCCTTACCTCCTTGATCTGTCAGGGTGATGGCTGCGGTACCATAGTCGTTGGACACCGTCTTCGTATAAGGTTTGGTTTGCAGGGAAGCATCTGTAGGAAGACTGATGATGAAAGAGTCACGCTCCTCGACAAGCTCTGGCAAAGATGACCGAAAAGCCGTTGCAGCTCATGCAGGATC
>CAJLYG010000057.1 GCA_905210845.1 uncultured Prevotella sp. | reverse complement strand
GTGTGGAAACAGGGAATCTCCAGGAGGAATCGGTTCTACCAATCATAAAGGAATTGACATTCCTGCTCCTACAGGAAGCTCCGTTGCTGAGCGTCACGCCTGCCGTGATCACGAAGAGCAGGATGGTCTCCTGAATGGAGAACTCCGTGTGGCTTCGCAACTTCTTCCCTGCGACATAGAGAACGAGGAGGATCAAGAACATGGACAGGCAGAAGTGGTCGGGCACGATGATGGTGACCATCACATAGGCCAGCCCGAAATAGAAGGCACAAAGCAAGAGGGCTGCAGCGGACCGGATGCCGATGATCTCCCGCATGATCCGGTAAAGGAAAAGGAAGGAGTAAAAAGCACATGCCACTAAGACCATGCCAATGAGGATGGGGGCGCAGTTGACCCCGGTAATGCCCCAAAGCAGTTGGTTGAGCAGGTAGACGGGGTACATGAGGAAGGGCAAGAGGGGATGGCGGATGATGTTATATCCGATATTCCAGTCGCTGACCACTGCATACGTGATGGGATCGAAGCCCGACATGTGGAAATTACGCATGAAAACCTTCCAGGAATCAATGTCGTAATTGACAAAGAGTCCCATGAACTTGCTCATCACCAGCACATTCAAGGCGATGATCACAAGCAATGCTACCCCTGCGGGGATCCTTTCCTCCTTTCGGATCTTGAAGATATCGGTCATAGCATGTACTGGGTGAGAAGCCAACCGTTATAAATCCAGAGATAAAGGGTCAGCACGATCAGGAGGATCCTGAGTGCCTTCAGGAAAGATTTGTTAATTCTCAGAACCAGGAAGCCGATAGCGATCGGGATCGCGTAGATCCAATGCGCTGCCATGATATACACCTCGTTGATGCCGAAGCCTAATCCCATGTGCAGGATCATATCGAACAGGAAGAAGGAGAGGGTGAGCCACAGGAACTTAGACCGGTATCCGGCGATGATTCCCATGACAAACAGGAGTACGATGATGGCTTCTACTACGTAGCTGATGACCAGGTCGTACTTGACAATGACAGGTCGACCGATCAAAGTGTCCTGAAGCAGGTGCTGCCGGTGTAGTTGGATGGATTCCCCAAACAAGTTTTCCACTGCTGTCTCGCACCGGGAAGTGCTGATATCTGTCCATCCCATGAACTCTCCCTGCGTGATGGGCTTGCCCTTGTGGGCATTCCAAGGCTGTTGATGGTCTCTCTTGAACTTTTCCTGCACCTTTTTCGCGATTACCACCTTGACCCCTTGTGCGATCTGAGCAGAGTCCTGGGTGGACGCTGTGTCGGCATATTGTGTATAGATCTTCTGCCGCAGTTCCTTGTCTTTCTTCATCCTCGCCTCTTTCCGTGCCATTTCCTTGGGCCATACGAAGGTTCTGTATTCGTATCGCGCGAAGATCCAGATGAGCGCAGCTGGGACGAGGATGGCAAAGACGAGGTATTTGGGGCGGAAGAAGTGCTTTCCGTTGACAAATAAGGCTGCCATGAAGGTCTTCAGCCCGTTGTTCAGGGAGATGCCGGCGGTGAACAGGAACAACAGGATGGTCTGCCAGCCTTTGAGCCTTTTGTGCTTTTTCATGCACATCCCACTGATGTAAAGTGTTATCAGCAACATCATCATGGACAAGACAAAATGGTCGGGTACCATGGTGGATACCATCACGTAGGCAAAAGAAAAATAGAAGGCAGAGAGCAGGGTGGCATCCACGCGTGCCAAGTCCATGACCTCCCGGAAGATCCTATATAGGAAGATATAGGAATAAAAGGCACAGAAGATGAGCAATGCAGCCACGACGAACTGCACGCAGTTATGCCCTGTGAGCATCATCAGTCCTTGGTTGATCTGGTTGGGGATATACATGAAGAACGCCAAGAGGGGATGGCGGAAGACGTTATACCCTGTTTCCCAGTTGGATACCACGGAATAGGTGAGCGGATCGAAGCCGGACACGTGGAAGGTCTTGACGAACAACTTGTGATAATTATCCGAAAGACTGGAATAGGGGTCGTAGTATTTGATGATGGTAAGGGCGTTCAAGGCGATGAAGACGAGCAAGGCCACGAGGGCTTGCCACCTCTCTTCTTTCTTGATCTTGAATATATTCAATCGTTGCTTCATATCTATCGCTTTAAAAAGAATCTGACTAATAGGAAATTAACGGGCACGCAGATGCAGAACATGGGGATGGGTGCCCATTGTTTGCTGAGTCCTAACCACAGGAAGAAGTTGAGCGTGACCATCTGGAGCAGGTAATTCACCATATGCGAGAGTGCGAATCCAGCCCCGTGCTTGGCGTTTGCCTTCACCCGGAACGTGAAATGCGTGGACGCGAAGAAGTTGAAGATAAAGCTGATGATGTACCCTACGGTCATGCAAACCGACGAGTAGAAGTGCATGCTCGCCTTCGGCTCATCGTCCCCGATCAGCAAGGTAAGGGCAAAATAGATGCCGTATTGGATGGCAGTAGCCGTGATGCCCACGATGCCGAAGCGGATGACCTCTCCGAATCCTTGTCGCTTACCTTCCCCTAAATGGCTTATAAAATCCAGTATTGGCATACGCTAACAGTTCTTTGTCGCCCCGGCTGTCGCCGAAGGCTGTGATATCATAGTCCTCTCGTTTTCCTTTTAAGGTTTCCTGTATTCTCCTGACCTTTTCCTGTCCGTAGCAGTTGGGTGTCAGGAAACGTCCTGTCAGCCGATGGTCGGCCACCTCGATTTGTGTGCCCAATACCCGAATGCTCCCTTCCGGAAAGTTGTAGAAGAACGGTCTGACCCAGTTGTCAATGCTGGCGCTGACAATGATGGTGATGGCATGCGCGTCGACAGCTTTCTGGAGTGCGTCCCATCCTTGTGGGCGGATTAGGTTTTTGTGGGCTTGGGCAAACCGGTCGCAGCACGCTTGGAAGTCGCTGATCTCCATCTCCTTGAAATAAAAGGAGAAGATCTTCTCCTTTGCTTTGTAGTTGGGATAGAGATGGAGCTTCATCAGGATGAGGAGCGGACTGAACAAGAGGAATCCCCCCACGAAAGCAGCTGTCCCCTTGGCATAGCGGATAAACTGCAGGAGGGTGTCCTTGGTCGTCAAGGTCCCGTCAAAGTCGAAAGCATAAACCTCGGTCATAGGATATAGATAAAGAATAAGAACGACAACACCCATGCCAAGACGATCAATTGCGTGAAGTGGTCTTTGAGAATGACCTTCGTTGGGTCACCGCTTTTCTTGTCGACGACGGCAATCTGGATGTAGCGCAGCAGTCCTAAGAGGACGAAGACGCTGGTCAGGTAGAGATGTTGGGTATGAAAGCGTTCCGTGACCTCGGGGGATACGGTGTACATGATATAGCAGACGAGCGTTACTCCTGACGTAATGGTGATGGCTTGGTTGATGAACGTGAGGTTATACCTACTGGTGTTCTTTCTCGGAGCTTCCCCCGTCTCGTTCATTCTCAATACGTCATCGCGCCTTTTGGCAAAAGAGAGGAACAGCGTGAGCAGGAATGTCATGAGGACAATCCAGTTGGTCAGCATGATATCTGTCGCTTCGCCCCCTGCGAGGATCCTCAGCACGAAGCCGAAGGCAATGATGCAGACATCCAAGATGGCATATTGCTTGAGCTTTGCGCAGTAGCAGAGGTTCAAGACCCAATAGAATAAGATGATGCCTCCCACCTCAAGCCGGCGGATGGGCAGCAGCAGGATCGTTAGCATGGCGAGCAGGATCATCAGCACCATCAGTCCGTAAGCTTGCTTCACGCTGATGATGCCGGCCGCTACCGGTCGATGGCACTTGATCGGGTGCTTTCGGTCTGCCTCCACGTCCACAACATCGTTGAAACAGTAGATCGAGGAGGCGGCTAAGGAAAAGGAAATAAATGTGACGAAGGCTGCCCACAGGTCTTGGGGATCGAGCAGACTGCCTCCAAAAAACAGGGGAATGAAGACAAAGGCGTTCTTGATCCACTGTTTGGGTCGAATGACTTGAATTAATCCTTCTATCGTATTCATCTTTATAGGTTGGTTGATGCACGGATAGCCGACGGCTATGGGTGTGTAGGATGAGTGATTTCCTGATGAGGGAGCCGACTGATGCCCCATTCGATGCACTTATGCAGGATCCATGCCAAGGGGATCGTGATCAGGATGGTGAGCAGTGCCGTAGGCCAATATCCCAATTGATAGGGCTTGATATAGACCATTACGAAGTGCAGGTGCAACAGATAAGCTTCCAGGCTGATCGTGCCGAAGAATCTCCAGAAGGCATTGAACCATTTGGGCATGCGCCTGAGTACCCGGTTGAGCATCAATATCGTGGAAATGGTAAAGGGGATATAGATCATCCGCTCGACGTAGAGCGGGAACTTCCCATGGGTCATCTGCTCCAAGTAAAGCGTGGAACCGAAGGACATCACGAAGGCAAGGATCAGCATCCAGATACCCGCGCCGTCGATTTCTTTCTTCTCCCTGACCATCTCTCCGAAGTTGATGCCGATGAAGAAGATGGGGACCCTGCTCCAGAATATCTCCAAATGCCCTACGGCATGATGGATGGGTGGCACCCATTGTACCAAGATGCACCATAAGACCATGAGCACCGGCAGCCATCTGTAGATGGGATGCTTGCGGAGGAGCATCATATAGGGTGGGGCGAGAAGGTAAAGTGCCATGATGGCAGGGATGTACCAGAAGGTCAGTTCATCATATCTCCAGAAGTTCCAGTTGATGGTGAGCTCTCCGATCAGGTCGACCCAGTCGCCGGAAAACCTTGGAATGTAATACAGGCAGGCGATGATCAGCCATGCCGGATAGATGCGGATGAAACGCCTCCAGTAGAACCGCTTGACATGAGGCGTCTTCATCCACGCGAACCAAAGTCCTACCCCACTGAGGAACAGGAAGATGTCCACGCCGACATTTCCGCAGCGATGCAACCCGAAAAACATATCGTTGCGGGGCAGGGCTGTATGGAAGAGGATGATGAACAGCATCGCCAGCCCCATCTGCTCACCTCTGTATTTGCTGATATTGGCAAGTTCAATGTTAGGTACTTTCATGACTGATTATGGTTTAGGTGAAGGAATCCTCTTGATTACTTCTTTGAACAACCATGCCAGGCACACGCTGGCAACGATATAGAGTAACAATCCTGTATAGATGTCTCCCTCCCTGCTGATGGGAATGAAGATCTTCCTGGTGATGGGATGGCAGACAAACAGGGCAGCAGAGATCGTCCCTACCCATTCCAAGGGATGGAACACTCTCTCTTTGATCCCTGAGCGGAGGCTCTGTCCTCCCGTTGGGTTGATCAATTGCACGAAGGCAATGGACCCTAAGCAGATCCATACGGGAACGAATGTCCATAGATAGAAATTGAGACTGAACAGATAGTCGGCGCATAAGGACAGGACCAGCAGGCCCCAGAGACTTCCCCGGCTGAGCGACCGATGCCAGTAGCGGGCATAGAGCAGTCCGAATCCGAACGGCAACATGCCACCCATGAAATTATAACGATACCGGTTCAAGGCATCTCCCTCAGGTGCTAAGCACATCTGGATGACAACACATGCCACCATCAGTCCAACCGTCCATCCCCAATGCCTGCGGTAGAGGAGCAAGCGGTAGACAAGATAGAGCTGCAACATCAGTCCGAAGAACCAATAAGGACCGGGCCAGATGATGTGGTCGGGATCGGGAAGGACATTGTTGAACATCAACAGTTGTGCCACAACATCTAAGAATTGGTAGTGGTGCTGCCCGATCGTGATGGCATCGACCATCGTAAAGGCGACAAACCCGACGATCATCATCTTGAATAGCTTCAGGAAATGATACCGGATGAAATGGTATCTCGTCGTGGTGGGAGATCCTTTGTCCTGCCGTTCGTATTTCATGACCAATCCATAGGCACTGAGAAAGAGGAAGACAGGGACGCCATAGTGCCCGAAAAAGGATAGGAGATGGGCCAGGATCTTGCCATCCATGCCGATGAGCACTTGGTTCAGCCAATCCACGTTCTTCTGTGAAAAGGTGTATTCGTTCTCCTTCACGATCGGGTTGAGCCAATGGCAATAGTTGTGAAGGAAAATACCGATGATGGCAATGCCACGGAGAGCATTGCATTCTGCCCTTGTCAGTTGTTCCGTCTTCATTTCTTGGGTTTTAGCTTGTCATAATCAGTAGTCCCCTTGAGTATCCTCGGACGGTTCTCGTCGTAATCGGGGCTGATTACATTATAGGTTGCATGATAACTTGGCGTATGGATGCCAGCCAAATAGACTAACAGGTGGGGGAGGGCATCGGTCATGAACTTGCGCTTGCGCGCCTGGACAATGGCCTGATAGATTTCCGGGTGCTTGACTGCATATTGATGGGAGCAGTAGATCCAGAAAGGAATCTGGAACTCATAATGGGCCAGTTCCCAGTCGATGTCTGCGGAATGGTTCCTGCAGATGAATCCCCTGTTGCCCTCATAACATTCCTCTCCATGGTCAGGCATGTAGATAACGATGGCGTCTTGGTTCTCAAAGCGTTTGACGATCTGGTCGACGATGGAATCGTTATAGAGGACCGCATTGTCGTAGTCAGCCAAGATGCGCCTTTGCTTGTCATTCAATTCCGGACGCTTGTTGACATAGTCGTCCGCGGTAAACTTCCTCCTGTCATTGGGATAACGTTGCCGGTAGTTGACGTGCTGCCCAATGAGATGGAAGATGATGAGGTTATGCTCCTTGTTGAGTTTCTTCAAGCTGTCGTCATACTCTTTGATCAGCCCTGCGTCATAACGGTAGAGCCGCGTGTTGCGGCTATCAAACTGTGCCTTGCTGAGGGTGGGGTTGTTCAGGAAGAACCCTCCACTGAAATCATATACCGCCTCCTTGGCTTGGGGCAGGAACTGGTTGGTGATAAACGTCACGTGATATCCAGCCTTGCGGAAAAGCTCCGGGAACAGGGGATAGTCGCACCATTCTCCTTTTTGCCCGACCACATGCATGGACAGGACGTTCTTGAAGACAAAACTGGTCAGGTTCCACGGTGCCACGACATCCGTGAACTTCACTAACAGCCCACTTTTCTCCCGCTTGATCTGGCGTGGCGTCGTGGGCATGAAATAGCCATATTGCTGGTCATGCTGGCGTCCGTAGCTCTCTCCGATGATCAACACGATGTTCGGACTACGGTAGGAGCAACTGTCTACTTGGATATGGTTGGCAGCTTCGATGCACTTCGTGATCTGCTGCGAGGCTAACTCGTTGGCATAAATGCTGAAGATCAGCCGGTAAACCGGCATATAGAGGTTGGCATGGTCCTTCTCGGTGAGGGTATGCTCGACCTCGCCGATGGTAGATCCGGACATCAACTTGCACATGGCGGCTTTGTTATGGGCACAGGCAATGGCACTGTAGACCAACAAGCACAGGGAGAGGACTCCCCATATCGGTGCACTCTTTTCCCAAAAGGCGATGGCACGGCGCTCGCCATTCTGGAGGAAGATCTTGTTCCGATAGCTCAGGTGTACCCTTAGCCTGGGTAGGAACACTTTCGCGACGTGAATTAAGATCAGCAATAAGATCCATCCCACTGGTGAGAAGAGGATGTCTGGTGATAAATACGACCTTAGGAAATCGCCGGCTTCCCGGCTGTCTGTCTCCCCAACTAACAAAAGCATCGTCGGGGTGATGGTCGACTGGAACTTGACAAAGCAATAGACATCGATCAGCGCAAGGGAATAGAGAATGAAATACAGAAATCCCTTGACCCAGATCCTGACCTTTTGGGGGATGACAGTAAGGATCAGACAAAGGAAATAGATGTCGAGGAATAATTCTGCATACGTATGTTCATACAGGGTTGCTCCTTTCTGATGGGGAAGGGTCTCCCATGCGCAAAGCACACCTAATACGTACATGAACACGAAAAAAGCAGCATTGGTCTTGATAGGAGTGAAGACCATGGAGACAAATCGCGTAATCAGATTCCTAATTTTCATTCGAGTATATTTATGATATGCGTGCAAAGATAGTGAAAAAAACGATATCCCGGCTGGTTATTTATAGTATTTTCTTACCAAATCGGCAATAGAGTCGGGTACTAAACCCTGGATTGACTTCCCTTCCTTCACTTTTTCCCGGATGCAAGTGCTGCTCACGGGATATAGCTTTGCATCGAAGAAGTGGACGTTATGGGGTAGTTTCCGTTCGTCAATCGGATAGTTTTTCCGTGGGTAGACAAAGATCTCATGCTCCGAGATGATCTCGTCGGGATGCCCCCATCGGTCGAACGCCAACCAGTTGTCAGCACCAATGATCAAGGAGAAGTCCCGGTCCGGGAAGTCCTTCCTGAGGGCACGTAAGGTCTTCCATGTATAGGACGGCTTTTCCAGATGGAATTCATAATCGGAGGCGATCAGCCCCTTCTCATCCTGCAAGGCGATCCGGATCATCTGGAGGCGCTTCTCGTCATCTAAAAGATTGTTATTTATTTTGAAAGGATTTTGCGGAGAGACGACAAACCATATCTCATCCAAAGGGATCGACGTCAGCAGTTGCCTTGCCAAGGCGATATGCCCGATGTGTATAGGGTCGAATGACCCTCCGTAAAACCCTGTCTTGATCATAGGATCCTGCTTGATTTATGCCTCTAAGAACTCCTTGATGTCAGTATATGCCTCTTGTTCGGCTTTCTCAAGGTCATCGTTGATCACCACCTTGTCGAACTCCGGGGCAAAGGTCAGCTCGTAGGAAGCCCGGGCAAGCCGTTCTTCAATCACCTCCGGAGCATCGGTTCCCCGTCCTGTGAGCCGTTGGCGAAGGACTGCTAACGAAGGAGGCTGGATGAAAATGCTTAGGGCACGGTCGCCGTAAAACTTCTTGATATTGCATCCCCCCTTTACGTCTACGTCGAAGACAACGATATGCCCGGCTTCAGACTGCTTCTCCACCTGTAACTTCAGCGTACCGTAGAAGCGGTTGTGGTAAACCTCTTCGTATTCCAAGAACTCCTGGTTCTCAATGCGTTTCTTAAATTCTTCCGGGGAGAGGAAGAAATATTCCACTCCATTTTGTTCCGTCCCCCTGGGAGGGCGGGAAGTACAGGATATGCTGAACCTTAGGTTCAATTCCGGGTGTTGGCTCATCAGCCAGTTGATAATGGTACTTTTCCCGGATCCGCTGGGTGCTGAAAAAATGATGAGTTTATGACTCATGTCGACCTCCTTTATAGTGCATTCAATACCTGTTCCTTGATTTGCTCCAGTTCATCCTTCATCTTGACGACGATATTTTGCATCTCAGCCTGGTTGCTCTTAGAGCCCGTAGTGTTGATCTCTCGCCCCATCTCCTGTGCGATGAACCCTAATTTCTTGCCCTGTCCATGGCCTTCTTCCATGGTCTCACGGAAATATCTCAGATGGTTGGCAAGTCGCTGCTTCTCTTCGCTGATATCCAACTTCTCGATGTAATAGATCAACTCCTGTTCTAAGCGGTTCTTGTCGTAGTCGACTTCCGGGATTTCCTTTAGTCCATCGATGATCTTGGCACGAATCTTCTCCACCCGAGACTTTTCGTAAGGCTCGATGCTGGCTAACAGCTTCCCTATGTTATCAATCTTCTCTGTGAATTTCTTCTGCAAGGCAGCCCCTTCTTGGATGCGGAATTCAACAAGATGGTGGATGGCTTCCTCGATGGCCGACTTGACTGCAACCCACTCTTCCTCTTCCAATGTCTCCACTTCCGTCTTGGTCGTGACATCAGGAAGGCGCAGCAGTGTATAGAACCAATCCTGAGGTTCAGGGATGCCAGTCTGTGCAGAGATTTCCTTGATCTGGTGATAATAGTTCTCCACCAAAGCCGTGTTGATGGGAGTCGGGTCCACGATCGTGTCCTTTTCAATCCAAATAGAGAAGTCCACCTTGCCCCGTTCGAGTGCTTTGGCAATCATCTGCCTGATTTCCATCTCTTTCTCACGATAGAGAGGAGCAATGCGAGTAGAAAGGTCCAATGCCTTGCTATTCAACGATTTTATTTCAACATTAATCTTTTTGTCCTTATAAGCAACGACAGATTTGCCGTAGCCCGTCATTGATTGTATCATAGTGAGTTTATCGTTAAATTTCTGCAAAAGTAAGAAAAAAACGGGAGTAATTGAAGAAATCAGCCCGGAAAGTGGTCTTTTCCCAAGAAAAAAGCGTATTTTTGCATCTTATAATGGAATAAATAATATTTTATGTCTTGTATATTAAACATTGAAACGAGTACGGATGTGTGCTCCGTGGCTGTCAGCAATGATGCTGAATGTATCTTCAATAAGGAAGATCATAGCGGTCCTAACCACGCCGTAAAATTGGGCGTCTTTGTAGACGAGGCTCTTTCATTTGTTGATCATCATGCCATTCCTCTTGATGCGGTTGCTGTCAGCTGCGGTCCTGGTTCCTATACGGGGCTTCGTATCGGCGTGTCCATGGCGAAAGGGATTTGTTATGGCAGGGGCGTCAAGTTGATTGGTATCCCTACCTTGGAGGTCTTGTCCGTTCCTGTGTTGCTTCGGGAAATGGTAGAAGAGGAAGATGCGCTGCTCTGCCCGATGTTGGATGCCCGTCGCATGGAAGTATATGCCTGCCTGTATGACCGGGCATTGCATGAGGTTCGCCCTATCCATGCTGATGTGGTGGATGAAAGCACCTATCAGGAGTATCTCGATCAACATCCAGTCTATTTCTTCGGAAATGGCGCGGAGAAATGTATGAAGGCAATCCATCACCCTAACGCCCGCCTGATCAAGGATATAGAGCCGTTGGCCAAGAATATGTTCCCTTTGGCAGAGAAGAGGATCGCTTTAGGGAAATTTGAGGATGTGGCTTATTTTGTCCCGTTCTATCTGAAGGATTTCGTCGCTAAACAGCCTAAAAAACTTTTGTAAATATGAATATTGAAGGATTAGATTATAATACGAAAAGGGAGAAGCTTATCCTCCCAGAATACGGTAGGGAGGTGCAGAACATGGTGGATTATGCCGTCTCTTTGCCTACCAAGGAGGAGCGCCAGCGTTGCGCAGAGGCGATTGTTGCCATCATGGATCGTATGTTCCCGCAAAACCGTGATAGCGCGGACCATGCCCAAAAGCTGTGGGATCACCTCGCCATCATGAGCAATTTCAAGCTTGACATTGATTATCCTTATGATGTGTCACAGGCGAAGACCATTACCAAGAAGCCGGATCCTATGCCTTATCCCATGACGAAGATTCCTGTCCGCCATTATGGCAAGATGATGTTTGAGGTCTTTGATAAGCTGAAGTCAATGGAACCTGGTGAAGAGCGGGATGAGTTGATCCGGCTGACAGCCAATCAGATGAAGCGTAACCTGTTCCAGTGGGGACATGGCTCTTCGGATGATGAGAAAGTGGCTTCCGACCTTGCCCGTTATACGGATGGGAAGGTTCAGCTCGATTTGGATCATTTCGAGTTTGATAAGGTAGAGCCTCGTGAAATGGATAAGAAACGTAGGAAAAAATAGTCGCTTATGGAGTCTTTCATTATAGAGGGCGGGCATTTGCTGCATGGGACAATCACTCCTCAAGGAGCCAAGAACGAAGCGTTAGAGGTGATTTGCGCTTCCTTGCTGACTTGTGAGGAAGTGAGGATCAAGAACGTCCCAGATATCCTCGATGTCAATAATCTGATACAGTTGCTCCGTGATATCGGGGTAAAGGTGACGAGGCATGGGCAGAACGACTATGCCTTTGAGGCAAGCGACCTGAACCTGGATTATCTCCAGAGTGATGAGTTCGTCAAGAAATGTGCCTCTCTTCGTGGCAGTGTCCTGATGATCGGTCCTCTGTTGGGCCGGTTTGGAAAGGCAACGGTTGCCCAACCTGGTGGAGACAAGATCGGGAGACGGCGCTTGGATACCCACTTCTTAGGCTTCAAGCATCTCGGAGCCAAGTTCGTTCGGGATGAGGAGCGGAATGTCTATGAGATCCATGCCCGGAAGCTGAAAGGCTGTTACATGCTGCTTGACGAAGCTTCCATAACAGGTACGGCAAATATCATCATGGCTTCTGTCCTCGCAGAAGGAACAACAACGATCTACAATGCCGCTTGTGAGCCTTATATCCAGCAATTGTGCCATCTCTTGAACCAGATGGGAGCGAATATTAGTGGGATAGCCAGCAATTTGATTACGATTGTAGGTGTCAAAGAATTGCATGGGGCACGCCATAAGATCCTGCCAGACATGATCGAGGTAGGGTCCTTTATTGGGATGGCAGCCATGGTGGGCGATGGTGTTCGAATCAAGAACGTGTCACTCCGCGACTTAGGAATTAT
This sequence comes from uncultured Prevotella sp., assembly GCA_905210845.1. GTDB lineage: Bacteria > Bacteroidota > Bacteroidia > Bacteroidales > Bacteroidaceae > Prevotella. The sequence continues at coordinate 3,352 of CAJLYG010000057.1, read as the reverse complement.
CCCTGATTCCTTCCGCCGTTTGGGCATTAAGGTATTGGAAGAGGACGATGACTTGGTGATCCCGCGCATGAACCATTACATTGTGGATTCTTTCCTGGATGGTTCTATCATGACGATCGCGGATGCTCCTTGGCCGGGCCTGACACCTGACCTGATCTCTGTCTTGCTCGTCGTGGCTACTCAGGCAAGGGGAAGCGTGCTCTTTCACCAGAAGATGTTTGAAAGCAGGCTGTTCTTCGTCGATAAGCTGATTGATATGGGTGCCCAGATTATTCTTTGCGACCCTCACCGTGCCGTAGTCGTAGGGCACGACCATAAGATCCGCCTTCGTGCAGGACGTATGACGAGTCCGGATATTCGTGCGGGTATTGCATTGCTGATCGCTGCCATGAGTGCAAATGGGACCAGTCGCATTGACAATATCGCCCAGATCGACCGTGGATACGAGAATATCGAAGGACGACTGAATAAGTTGGGCGCGTGCATAAAACGTGTGGATAGTTAAAATGATCAGGCAGGAAGAAGTCTATAAGATAGGGAAGTTAGGAAAACCGCATGGCGTAAAGGGAGAGATTACCTTTATGTTCGATGATGATGTCTTCGATCGTGTGGATGCAGACTATCTCATCTTGGAGATTGAAGGGATCTTGGTTCCTTTCTTCATGGAGGAGTACCGGTTTAAGAGTGAGGAAACAGCCTTGATGAAATTCTGTGATATCGACACGCAAGAACAGGCGCGCGAGCTTACTGGATGTGATGTCTATTTTCCTCGCCAACTGTCAGATCATGACGAAGGCCATCTCTCTTGGCATGAGATCATCGGATACCAGTTGGTCGATGTCCAGAACCAGGAAATCGTCGGGACGGTATGTTCGGTGGATGACAGCACCCTCAACATTCTGTTTGAAGTAGAGACTTCCACGGGAAGGAAGGTGTTGGTGCCTGCTTCCGAGGACCTGATCCAACAGGTAGATACACAGAAGAGAGAGATAACGATTCAATTGCCGGAAGGTATATTAGATTTGTAAACAATGAAACAACAAATATGCATACTCGGTTCTACGGGGTCGATAGGCACGCAGGCACTTGACGTGATCAGTCAGCACAGTGACCTGTTTGAGGTGTATTGCCTGACAGCCAATAACCGGGTGAAAGAATTAGCGGAGCAGGCACGTCGCTTTCATCCTGCAGCCGTCGTCATTGCCAATGAAGAGAAGTATGGCGAATTGAAGTCGCTGTTAGACGATGAGCCCGATATCAAGGTCTTTGCCGGGAAACAAGCCTTGGACGAGGTGGTAGAGGCAGGGCCGATAGACATGGTCCTGACTGCCATGGTAGGGTTTGCCGGACTTTCGCCTACCATTCATGCCATTAAGGCACATAAGAAGATTTGCCTGGCAAACAAGGAAACCTTAGTGGTGGCTGGCGAGCTGATCTGCCAGTTGACGGCAGAGAACCATGCGCAGATCATCCCTGTAGACAGTGAGCATAGCGCGATCTTCCAAAGTTTGGTCGGCGAGGATGAGAATCTGGTGGATAAGATCCTGCTGACCTGTTCCGGAGGACCCTTCCGCTTGTTGACTCATGAGGAAATGGGGCATGTGACAGCTGCTGATGCCTTGAAGCATCCCACCTGGACGATGGGCGCAAAGATCACGATCGATTCTGCTACCTTGATGAACAAAGGCTTTGAGGTGATGGAAGCCAAGTGGCTCTTTGGGGTCCCAGCGGAAAAGATCCAAGTGCTGATCCATCCACAGAGCATCGTACACAGTGCCGTGCAATTCGAAGATGGCGCTGTCAAAGCCCAATTAGGTGTCCCCGACATGCGTCTTCCTATCCAATATGCGTTCACCTATCCGAAACGCTTGCCGTTGCAGGGGGATCGCCTTGATCTTTTCCGGCAACCCTTAGAGTTTTTTGAGCCTGATGTGAAGAAATTCAAATGCCTTGCCTTGGCGTATGAGGCTATCCGGAAAGGCGGGAACATGCCATGTATCTTGAATGCAGCGAATGAAATCGTGAACGCAGGGTTCCGCAAAGGGGAATGTACCTTCTTCGGTATGGCAGACATTATCGAACAGACGATGGCAAAGGCAACCTACGACCCGCACCCGGATTATGAAGTCTATGTACAGACAGATGCTGAGGCTCGTAGGATCGCGTCCGAAATCATGAATAATAATTAATAATAAGAGACCTTTTAGATGGAAATATTTTTGATCAGATTGCTGCAGTTCATTCTTGCAATCTCTTTATTAGTGCTCCTGCATGAAGGAGGACACATGTTCTTCTCCAAGCTCTTTGGCGTGAGGGTGGAGAAGTTCTTTATTTTCTTTGATGTAGGCATCGGCAAGTGGAACGGCAGCCTGTTCCATTTCAAGCCCAAGAATAGTGATACGGAATATGGCATGGGATGGCTGCCGCTTGGTGGCTATTGTAAGATATCAGGCATGATCGACGAGAGCTTCGACACCGAGCAGATGAAACGTCCTGCCCAGCCTTGGGAGTTCCGTTCCAAACCAGCATGGCAACGCTTGCTGATTATGGTGGGAGGCGTCCTTGTCAACTTCCTGCTGGCACTCTTCATCTATTCTATGGTGATGTTTTACTGGGGAGAGACTTATATCCAACCCAAGGCGATGTCACTGGGCATGAAGTTTAACCAAGAAGCCAAGAGCTATGGGTTCCAGGACAGAGATATCCTCGTTGGGACGGATTTGGGAGAGTTCAAGGAGTATAATGCTGATTTCTTCAGGGATCTCTCCAAGGCGCGGCGTTGCGATGTCATCCGGAATGGGAAGAAAGTGAGCATTCCCCTCCCTGGCGACATTAACCTGTTAGGCATGCTGAAGGCATCCCCAGTCTTTGCCCGTCCCTTTATTCCAGCGGAGGTAGACAGCGTTGTCGCTGGTACGGCTGCTGCAAAGGTTGGCTTACGGAAAGGGGATAAGATCCTTGCTATCAATGGAAAGAATGTCGATTCCTATAATGAGTTCTCGAATGAGATCGGTCGCTTGCATGATGTGTTGAGCAGTGTCCCCAAGACTCATCGTGATAGCATGCGCGTTCGCACCATTCGCTTGGTCTTCTCCCACCAAGGGGTAAACGATACTTGCCAGACTGTCCTCTCTCCCGACCTGATGTTAGGCATCAGCACGAAGACTGTTGCAGCTCTCTATCAAGGTAAGGAGACGCATGTCAGCTACCACTTCTTCCAGAGCTTCCCTGCCGGTGTCAAATACGGATGGGATGTGCTGAAGGGATATGTGGGTGACATGAAATACGTCTTCTCTTCAGAGGGAGCCAAGAGCTTAGGTGGCTTCGGCGCGATCGGCAGCCCCTTCCCGCC
>CAJLYG010000056.1 GCA_905210845.1 uncultured Prevotella sp. | reverse complement strand
GGGACCATCGCGCCTAAGTCGACAACCTCATAGTTGTTGCATGCCATGACTACGGAGACAATATTCTTGCCAATGTCATGGACATCTCCTTTCACTGTAGCCATAAGTACCTTCCCTGCCTTGGCAGAGCCTTCTTTCTTTTCCGCCTCAATATAGGGTTGGAGAATCGCCACGGCCTGCTTCATCGTGCGCGCGGTCTTCACGACTTGGGGAAGAAACATCTTTCCCTCACCAAAGAGCTTCCCAACCTCGTTCATGCCATCCATCAAAGGACCTTCTATGATGTCCACTGCATGGGGATAGATTTGGAGGGCTTCATGGAGGTCATCTTCCAAATAATCTCCGATTCCCTTTCGCAAGGCATTTGCCAAGCGATGCTTGATATCTCCTTGGTGCCACTCCTCTTCTTTCTTTTCAGGAAGGGACAGTCCATTCAGTTTGGCATCCTTGGCAGCATCCTGTTCAGCTTTGATCTTCCCTGCCAAGTCTATCAGGTCTTCAGCTGCACCTTTCCGGCGATTGAGGACGACATCCTCTATGATGGTTAGCTGATCCTTGGGAATATCTTCATAAGTAACCTTTGTCGCGGGGTTAACGATGCCAAAATCCTGCCCATTCTGAATGGAATGGTAGAGAAAGACAGCATGGATTGCCTCACGGATATAATTATTGCCACGGAAGGAAAAAGACAAATTGCTTACTCCTCCGCTGACATGCGCCCCTGGCAGATGCTTGCGGATCCATCTCGTGGCTCGAATGAAGTCGACAGCATAATTGTCATGTTCCTCCATTCCGGTCGCGATGGCCAACACGTTGGGGTCAAAAATGATGTCAAGAGGGTTCATCCCTACCTGCTCAGTCAAGATGCGGTAAGCCCTTTGCGCTATTTCTATTCGCCGTTCGTAGGAAGTAGCCTGCCCGATCTCATCAAAGCACATCACTACACAGGCAGCCCCATACCTCATCACATCCTTGGCATGGGCGATAAAAGCCTCCTCTCCTTCCTTCAGGGAAATGGAATTCACGATGCATTTGCCTTGCACGCATTTCAAGGCAGCTTGGATGACATCCCATTTCGAGGAGTCGATCATGACGGGCACTCGCGCGATATCAGGTTCTGAGGCGATCAGGTTGAGGAAGTTGACCATCTCGGATTTGGCATCCAACAATCCGTCATCCATGTTGATATCAATGACAAGTGCCCCATCATCCACTTGCTTTCGGGCGATGCTCATCGCCTCTTCATAGTTTTTTTCTTTAATCAGCCGTAGGAACTTCCGAGAACCTGCCACGTTGCAACGCTCTCCAACGTTGATAAACATGCCCGGACGCACTTCCAGGGGCTCCAGTCCAGAAAGCAACATGTTCTTAGGTTTGGGCATAGGCAGATGTGGCTTCTTCCCTTTCACTAATTGTGCGTAACGTACTATAAACTCGTCAGTTGTCCCACAGCACCCCCCAATGATATTGACTAAGCCCTCATCGATGAATTCGGCTATTTGCGGAGCCATCGAAGCTGCGGTCTCGTCATATTGTCCTAAGGAATTCGGCAAGCCTGCATTTGGATATGCAGATATATAATAAGGTGAATGCTGGCACATCTGTTCAAGGAAGGGCTTCATTTGTCTTGCGCCAAAAGAGCAGTTCAGTCCGACTGAGAATACAGGATAACTGCTGATACTGGCGAGGAATGCCTCAATCGTCTGTCCGCTCAACGTTCTTCCGGCAAGGTCGCTGACCGTCAAGCTGAGCATAATGGGAAGATCCTTTCCTTTCCTTTTCATCGATTCCATCGATGCATCGATGGCGCATTTTGCATTCAGCGTATCAAAGATTGTCTCGATGAGGATTCCGTCTATACCCCCGTCGATAAGGGCCAGGATCTGTTCCACGTACGCTTCAAAGAGCTGATCATAAGTAATCTCTCGGGAAGCCGGGTTACTGACATCCGGACTGATGGAACAAGTTTTGTTGGTTGGTCCTACAGATCCCAATACAAACCTCGGCTGGGCATCAGAGGAAAATTCATCAGCAGCCTGCCTGGCAAGCCTTGCCCCTTCGTAGGCAATCTCTGAAGCCTCATGTTCCAGGTGATAATCCATTTGGGAAATCCGCTGAGACGAAAAGGTATTGGTCTCTATCAAGTCTGCTCCAGCTTTCAGATAGCGGCGATGAATATCCAAAATAACATCTGGACGGGTTAGGTTCAGCATATCATTGTTGCCTTTCATCAGCCCAGGAGCTTTCATGAACCGGTATCCGCGGAAATCACTTTCTGTCAAGCCGTAACTTTGTATCATGGTGCCCATGGCACCATCCAACACCAGGATTCTTTCCTTAATAATATCCCGTATTCCCTTCATATTGTTTTTATGTTATATTTGGCAGAAGGAAGAAATCCTGTTCCTTGCCAATTAGGACATGGTTAAACGGATTAAAAGTGCTTGATGGCCCTATCCATTTCCCGACGGTCCTCTTTTTCCTTCAAAGTCTGCCTCTTGTCGTATTCCTTTTTACCTCTTGCCAGTGCAATATCCATTTTCGCCCGCCCATGATCATCAATGAAGAGCAAAGTCGGGATGATCGTCAACCCTACTTGCTTCGTGGCTTCCTGCAGTCTGCGAATTTCCTTTTTGGTGAGCAGCAATTTCCTGTCCCTCTTAGATTCATGGTTATTATAGGATCCATAGAAATAGGGAGAGATACTCATGCCCTTTACCCACATTTCGCCGTTGATTATCATACAGAAAGAGTCGACCAAAGAAGCCTTCCCGGCACGGATAGACTTGATTTCCGTGCCAGTCAGGACGATGCCTGCTGTATAGGTATCTACGAAATAATATTCGAAGGATGCCTTCTTGTTCCTGATTTGTATGGGACTTTTCTTACGTAGTTCCTGATCTGTCTTATTCATCTTTTTCAATTATAGCAAACTGATCCATATGGCCATCAATATAATGGGCGATTTCATCGGTCCATGACTCCTCGTTCTCCACGAACTCATCGTCGAAGTCATCCCATTCGGGATATTGTTCAAATAAAGCCATGAACTCCTCATCCGTACATTCCTTTTCGATATTTTCGTGCGTTTGGGAATAAACCTTCCTACCTTTGTTGATCAATTTATAGAAATCACGTAGCCCCCAATTCCTCAATGCTTTATCGAAAGGGTTTCTAAAGATGAATGCGCCATACCCATTATGAATGAGTTGTACAAATCCCCCATCCATCACTTCGTCATGTAGGATCTGGTATGCTAAAAGGGTGATCTGGTCCGCATTCAGTTCGGACATGTTGCCTGCATTCAGCTCCCCTCCTATCGCATCAAGAATGGCATCCACAAAGACATGCACGAAATCATCATATCCTCCCTCTGCAGCTTTCCGCACGACAGCGTCTTTCAACTTGACATTCACCATAGATCATCTTATTAATATTTTGCAAAGATAATGTAAATCAAGCGAATAGCAAAAAGAATTATCCATTTTTTATTTTCCCTGGTCAATCGCGAGTTCCCAAGGATCTGTGTATAAACGTCTTCCTTGTTGGGGATAATGCCCACTAAGTTAATTTAGTATGTGACATGCCCTCTGGATGTTTCCCGCGTTTAGAGGAGATGGCACCTTGCCATGGCAAAACTCCCGTTAAAGAAACAAAAAGATTACCTACAATTAGGTACAGTCCTAAGTTTTTATTATCTTTGCAACACATTAGGAAAGGTATTTATTCATATTTTATAAAAAACAACGAATATGATCATTTATTCTAAAGACGTCGACAACATGTGCGTTGTCAAGAAGGGCGCTTACCACGGCCCAGCACCAATTCCTGAAGAAGGTAAGTGGATTCAGGCAAAAGAAATCAAAGACATTTCTGGTTATACCCATGGTGTGGGATGGTGTGCACCCCAGCAGGGTTGTTGCAAGCTTTCTCTGAACATCAAGGAAGGTGTTATCGTAGAGGCGCTTGTTGAGACCATCGGCTGTTCTGGCATGACCCAAAGTGCTGCAATGGCAGGTGAGATTCTGACGGGCAAGACGATCCTTGAGGCACTTAATACCGACTTGGTTTGTGATGCCATCAACGTAGCAATGCGTAACCTGTTCCTGCAGATCGTATATGGTCGCAGCCAGAGTGCTTTCTCTGAGAATGGGCTTGCTGTTGGTACAGGTTTGGAAGACCTTGGCAAGGGCCTCCGCTCTATGATTGGTACGGTTTACAGTACACAGGCAAAGGGCGTGCGCTACCTGGAGTTGACACAAGGTTATATCACCAAGTTGTTCCTTGACAAGGATAATCTCGTTTGTGGTTATGAGTATGTCAATTTGGGTAAGATGATGGAAGCCATCAAGAATGGCATGGATGCTAATGAAGCCGTGAAGAAATTCACTGGAAAGTATGGCCGTACGACTGCAGAACAGGGTATTGTGAAATCTATCGACCCACGTAAAGAATAAGGAGGACAACAGTTATGATTAGAAAAGTAAGTTACGAGAGCCAGGATCGTCGTGAAGCACAGGTGAATGCTGCACTTCAGAAGTATGGCATCAAGAACCTCGAAGAGACTAACGAAATTTGTGACAAGCTGGGTGTTGATCCTTATCAAATTTGCCAGGACACTCAGGATATTTGTTTTGAGAATGCAAAGTGGGCGTATGTAGCTGGTGCAGCTATCGCTATCAAGAAGAATTGCAAGAGCGCTGCTGAATGCGCTGAAGCAATTGGAGAAGGACTGCAGGCTTTCTGTATCCCCGGATCTGTAGCTGATGACCGTAAGGTCGGCATTGGTCATGGTAACTTGGCTGGTCGGCTGCTCCGTGAGGAGACCCAATGCTTTGCCTTCCTTGCCGGTCATGAGTCCTTCGCTGCTGCAGAAGGCGCTATTAAGATCGCAGAAATGGCAAATAAGGTTCGTAAGAATCCTCTGCGCGTGATCCTGAATGGTCTGGGCAAAGACGCTGCTCAAATTATCAGCCGCGTGAATGGCTTTACTTATGTGAAGACTAAGTTTGATTATTATACAAGTAAGTTGAATATCGTAGAGGAGATCCCTTATGGCAATAATCCTGCCCGCTTGAAAGTAAAGTGCTATGGCGCAGATGATGTTCGTGAGGGTGTTGCCATCCTTTGGCATGAGAATGTAGATGTTTCTATTACGGGTAACTCTACGAACCCTACCCGATTCCAGCATCCAGTAGCAGGTACCTATAAGAAGGAGCGCCTTGCTGCAGGTAAGCCTTATTTCTCAGTGGCTTCTGGTGGTGGAACGGGTCGTACCTTGCATCCAGATAACATGGCTGCAGGTCCTGCATCTTATGGAATGACAGATACGATGGGACGTATGCACTCTGATGCTCAGTTCGCTGGATCATCTTCCGTACCTGCACATGTTGAGATGATGGGATACCTGGGTATGGGTAACAATCCTATGGTAGGTGCCACTGTAGCTGTAGCAGTAGCTACCGACTTGCTCTTGAACAATAAATAAGATTCTTATCAAGGATCTTACGATAAAGGGTACGACGAAGAACTCGTCGTACCCTAACTTATTGAGAACCTGTTATTTTAGCTACTTTCTTAGGGAAAGAAGACTTTATTCATATTTAAAATAAGCCGAATGATCAGTTGGATTTTGTTATTAGGTACGATATATATCACGTCAATACTGTGCTATGATATATATAAGGAGTACAAGACGGAACATCATATAAGCCTATTAAGAGTTGTAGCAATTGGTATTTGTCTGTTTTATGTGGTGAGATTTTTTTGCAAAGTCTTATAGCAGGCCTATATCACGTTTGTAGGACTCTTCTCCAACCGGTTCACCGACCTATAGGCTTTAGAATTTATTCAAGTCGCTTCGAAAAGGAGGAAACGTTCATTCTATATTCATTGGGGCTGAATCAGCAAATTTAGTTCCTTTGCTGAAAATGTCCGGCAATCGAACAGCCGCAAAACGGAGTTTGGCTTCATCATCCGGAAGTGGGTATTTTGCATTCTTACAGTAATCATCAATCACCTTTTGGGCATCAAGTAACGATTGCTTCTCTTTCTCATGGATTATTTGCAATAAATATGATCGATGACGATGTTGAAGATATAGCCGGGATAAACTTTGCGGATGGCTTGAAGAAGCTGATATTGGAAGGCGTTGTCGTCGTGGACCGAGTCGTCGGGCACCACGTCGAAGGTGACCGTGCGCTTCTCTTCCAGGTAGAAATAGCCATGCACCTGCTCGATGTGAGGATAGCTTTTCAGGAAGGCCATCACGCCTTTTTGCAGTTCGCTCTCCTTGCCATGATCACAAACAGCATAGATTCCCACCGTGACAATGATGTGGTACTTATCGTAGAGCAGTTTGGTGATGGACCGTGTGAGCCCATGGATACGGTTGGCTGTCATCGATTCAGGAACACTAACGTGGAGCGAACCGATGATAGCATTGGGACCATAGTAGTTGAGGATGATATCGTAGACGCCGAGCACACCGGCAAACTGCTTCACATCACTCTTGATGTTGGACATCATCTCCTTCGAAATGCTCTCGCCAAGCAATTGACCCACAGGTGCTCCGATCATCTCTACGCCTGCCTTGATGATGACGAGTGAGATAATCGAACCAAGAATGCCATCGAGGTTGAGCCCAGTGAAGAGCATGATACCGGCGGAGACAAGTGTGGAGAGCGTCACCACCGCATCGAAGGTGGCATCGGCGCCACTGGCCTCCAAAGCGTTGCTTTGCAACTGCATCCCCTTCTTCTTCACGTACCAACCGAGTATAAGTTTCACCACAATGGCCACGATGATGATGGTCAGTGTGATGGCTGTGTAGGACGGATGAGTGGGGTTGAAAATCTTTTTTACGCTCTCCACCAACGAGAGAATGCCCGTAGAGAGAACGATGACCGAGATGATGATGGCACTGAAATACTCCACACGACCGTAGCCAAAGGGATGCTCGCGGTCAGCGGGTTTCTCCGACAGCTTGGTGCCCACAATGGTGATAACCGACGAGAGCGCATCGCTTAGGTTGTTGACAGCATCCATGATAATGGCTACCGAACCGGCTACCCATCCTGCCACAGCCTTGAAGGCTGCAAGAAAGAGGTTGGCAGCAATGCCCACCACACTCGTACGGATGATTTGTTGATTTCTATTCATTTTTTCGTGATTTCTCTTCTTGTCCGCAAAGATAAGAAATAAATTGGAATTATAGTGATGAATTCTATAATAATGTATGGTAAGAGCATTTCCCCTTTGCGATCTTAGATGAGAGCGATCGGTTACAGTACGACCTTTAGAACCAAAGATGCTTAAGATTACCTTAAACGCAGCGTGGATCGGTTTTATCTTTCTTTGCTGTAATGTATGAATCAGTGCGTTTTCTTGACATTAGGCTTGACTAATTTAGTGGCAATTTTACATATAGTGAGCAATGTAAGAAAAATAGCGATTTATTTGTCATTATGAATTCTTTTTCCTACTTTTGCGTCAGAAGCTCGTTGCCTCGCTTTGGAATTCAATCGTGCAATAACAGCTCTTGGTTAAAACAACACTCGGTGCGGAAATGTCGTTCTTCCCGGTAGTATCCATATCAAATAACAAATAACACAATGAGAAAAATCGTTATCATCCCACTGATGCTCCTCATCTCACTTGCTGCTGGGGCACAGAAGTCTCCAAAAGACGGTACCTGGTCGGGCAAGCTAAATGTGATGGGCACCGAACTGACATTGATCTTTCACCTCAACAATGGTGCCTGCACGATGGATTCGCCAGACCAGGGAGTCACTGGGCTGCCTGCCATCTTGGAGCATGGCAAGACAGACATCAAGATTTCCATACCTACTATTAACGCCCGTTTTGAGGGTAACTATCGTGTTGCATCAATTGTAGGCACCTTCACCCAGCACGGGAAGTCGTTTCCCATGACCCTCACACCGGGCTCATCCAAGCGTTCTAGACCCCAGACACCCGTTGCTCCTTTCCCTTATCAAACTGAGGAAGTGAGTTTCAGCAATGGTGATGCCCTACTGAAAGGCACATTAACCACGCCCAAAGACTATACCCGACAAACACCAGTGCTGCTGATGGTCACGGGAAGTGGCTTGCAAAACCGGGACGAGGAGATCTTTGAGCATAAACCTTTTGCTGTCATCGCCGATGCGTTGGCACGTCAGGGCATTGCTACACTGCGCTATGACGACCGAGGATTCTGCGAATCGACAGGCGATGTGATTTCGGTCACAACAGCAGATCTCAAAAATGATGCCTTGGCGGGCATCAACCTGCTGCGCTCACGCTTCGATCGTGTGGGAATAATAGGCCACAGCGAGGGCGGAACCATCGGCTTAATGTTAGCAGCTGAAGGAAAAACCGATTTCGTGGTGAGTCTGGCCGGAAATATCGTTTCTGGCGAGAAGACATTGTTGGAACAGAACCAATATGTGCTGCAGCAAGCTGGATACTCGCAGGATGTGGTCGACCAATACTGCAAGACCCTCGAGAGTATTTTTGATAGCTTGAAGGTGGGTAAGAATCCCATTTCCGACATTACTACCCTACCTGCAGACCTGGCCCAGAATCTTCAGATGGTGAAGGTACAGTCTGCCACTCCCTATATGCGCTATTTCCTCAACTTGGACATTACCAACCTTATTGGTAACATCCGTTGTCCCGTTCTGGCACTCAATGGCACTAAGGACCGACAAGTGAATTGCGAGGAGAATCTCAGTATCCTACGTCGGGAACTTAAAGGCAGAAAGAGCATTCTGGCGATTGAGGGTGTCAACCATCTCTTCCAGCACTGTACCACTGGCGACCCGTCTGAGTATAAAGAGATCGAAGAGACCTTTGCACCCGAGGTTATCCATCTGATCGTTGAATGGCTAAAGCAGCTTTAACCTGTTTTTTACATGATCAATACATAGAGATTTTTTCAAAATAGGTTGACAGGTTGTCAAAACCCTTTGTTTATCGGGGTTGCAACCTATTTTGAGGTTGACAAAGGTTGACACGAGGTTGACAGAAAAACACCTATTCTACTAAATTCTCGAGAGAATTTGATTTCATCGTGGAGTTTCTACACTGCCATAGCATAGGTGTTACCATAAATTCTCGAGAGAATTTAGCAGAATAGCTTATATCATAGAGCGAAAAAACAGGTGTTGCTTATCCATCACAGACAAGCAACACCTTAAAACTAATTTACTCATAAATGTAACTCATTCCAATCAATGAGCCAAAAATACTTTATCTTCTCAGACAGTGCATTTTAACCAAATTGCAATAAACGTTTTGTGGTAAAACATTACCTATGTTATATATAGTACATTCATTTCAGCACAGTTATTAACTGTGCTGCAAATATACTCCTTTTTCTTGAAACTCCATCGTGTTTAACTTTCTTTAATACAAAAAAGGATACCTATCTTCGCAGACCGGTACCCAGCACTATTACATAAATACTTTGCAGTAATTATTGATGTAATTAATTATATGGTTCATTCTACATATTGCAAATTTTATTTGATATGAACTAATTCTGGTACAAATGTACTAATTTTATCGATAAAACAACTCAACTTATCTTGCTTTTTAAGGTTTTTTAGTTGATTAATATGGATAGGCACTGGGATCATATAATTTTTTTTTGTATTTTTGTAGTTCAATAGTCATAGTATATATGATATGAACAACGTACATAAGATTATTTTTACCTTTATATATATGATGTTTCCTTCTATTTTATTGGCTGCAACCAATGAAGCGGAAGCTCGTCAAATGTTTAATAAAACCTATCAGATGGTATTTGGGTCCCAAGGTTCATCGTTGCATTATTCCGTCAACCTGATTGGCCTTTACAAGGCAGAAGGTACCATTTGGTATAAGGGGAAGAAGATCAGGTACGAGGAACCCAGGTATTCTTCATGGAGTGATGGGGTTACGAAATACTTAGTGGACAAGAAAAAAAAGACGGTCTCTATTTATGATGCCAATGATCAAAAGAAAGGCAGTTATATGAGCAAGTTCAAATTTGCGCCGGATGATTATACTTACCATTGGAACAATGGAAAGAAGTATGATGTTATTCTCATCAAAGCCAAGCATGCCGGTTTAAAAGGAATCCGTGAAGTAAAGCTATTGCTGAACAGGGTAAATCATTACCCTGTCAGCTTAAAAATCAAATTAGCCTTCTTTTGGACAACTGTCAAGATAACCAATTTTAAGAGCGGGGGCTTAACAGATGATATTTTTAAGTTCCCTAGCCATGCTTATCGTTCTTATAAGTATATTGACCAACGATGAGAAGGCTTATTTCCGAGCCTTCTTATTCCTTAAACTTGGTATCTTTACTTTTTGCCCCTCTTTAACGTCAGTAATGCCGCCATTAATTGCTTCAACATAGCATTCCATTCCTGGACCGAGGTGAGTCCTGCTAATCGTCGCCAGTGTTTGTCCCTTCCTGACCGTAACGGTTTGGGCTACTCCCGTGATAATCCATGCTCCCGTACGTACTCTTGGATCACTATTATAATCCTTGTTGCTGACAGGTCTCTCCTGAACGTTCTCCACACGATCCTTTTTGCTTTCTTTGACCGGCAAAGAACTTGATGGACTTGAGGCGATCTCATTTGCATTCTGTATTGGGAGCACTTTTCCTGTCGTTGATGTCTGATTAGAGATTGTCTTCTTGTCCATAGAAGGGGCAGTTGCTGATTCCTTTTGCACCGAAGCCTTGTTTTGGGTAGCCTCTTTTCTTGAGGATATTGCCTCGGTGATCAATTGTTTGATCTGATTATCTCTCTTGTTTAGTTGCTTGTACATAAAAAATGCAGTGCCCGCACCACCCAATATCAATAAAAGGAATAAAGCCATCATCCACCTGATGATACGATGACTCCGGTCTAAGTGCTTTTTCAAGTCATCATTGATGTCAATAAGGGCACTGTTCTCTCTTTTCAATTGCTTCTCATACGCGTGCTGATCAATACTCATTTCCATCGTTTCTACGGCATCAGTTGGTGCTGCGCCTGTGTCTTGCGTGGGATGATCAGCTTGTGGGATATTATTTTGGATATCTTCTTGAGAGTCCGGGATAGATTTTGGGGCCTCTACCTTTGGGCTTGAAGGATTGCCGTTGAGGACCTGCAACTGTGCTGCGGATAATGGATATGACTTCGGAGTTTGTAATTCCACATGGTGACCGGAGTCAGATGCTTCACTATTTTCATTCGCCTGTTCCTCAATAGGCGCAGAGGGTTTATCATTTAGCAAAACCGATGGCGTGGCATTCAAAGATGATGGCTCAGAAAGGGTATCCTTTGCTACAATGGGTGCCTCTTCAATTGCTGGTTCTACAATCGGCCTGACGATCGCAGGTTCCTCTTGTTGGGATGCTATCTCAGGTTCTGGATCCAACGAGTCCTTACTTTCTATTAGGGAAGTAGCCTCATTCGAAGCTCCTTCATCCGTACCGTCTTGCAGCGTGTCTGCATATTTCTTGTCTATAGCAGAGAAGTCTACCCCTTCGCCTACAACCACAGTTTCAAACTGAGAAAAAGGCTTATTAACCAATTCCTTAAGGCTTGCATCTGGGGTGAAAGATATTTTTGACCGAGAATCAATGATAATTCTCTTACCCGTATTAACGTCAACACTTTCGCGTGCACTGACAGTGGTTACCTTAAAAGTTCCCAATCCCCTCACTTTAACCTGCTTCTCATGATGCAATCCATCATTCAAGACATCCGAGAATTTTTGGATGAAGGCTTCTGCATCTTTTGTGTTTAAGGAATGTTCCCTAACAAGCGCAGCTGCTAATTCTGATATTCCAATCTTATTCATGGCTGTCTCCCCCTTTCTTTAGCTTTTCCTTGATCAAGGAGGTGGGCTTAAAGTTTAATACAAGCTTAGGTGGAACCAGCATTCTCTGTCCGGTACCCGGGTTAACGACGATCCTTTCCAAGCGCTTCTTTACCTCAAATGTGCCAAAGTCCGGGATGTTTACGGCATCACCGTTCTCGAAAGCATCACCCATGGCAGTGGTAAGAGTGCGGATCAGATTCTGTGTATCTGATTGCGTATACCCCGTGCGCAGCGATAATTCTGCAATAAATTCCTTGTTGTTCATGCTATTTCGCCATATAAATCGAACTCTTCGCTTGCGATCATTTTTACCGGATAGAACGTACCTACCCGCAACCGTCGGTCTGAACGGATCAACACTTCCGGATCCACCTCTGGTGAACAGAATTCCGTTCTCCCCACATAATAGTCCCCTTCTTTACGGTCGATTATTACCTGCATGGTCTTTCCCACTTTTTCCGCTTCGATCTCAGCACTGATCTGCTGCTGAAGGTCCATTAACTGATCCAGTCGATGGTTCTTCACTTCCTCAGGAACATCATCTTTGTAATGCATGGCACTGTAGGTCCCTTCCTCTTCAGAATAGGCAAAAGCGCCCATTCGCTCGAAACGAGCCCAACGAGTGAATTCCATCAATTCCTCAAAATCCTCTTCGGTCTCACCAGGAAATCCTGTCATAAGTGTCGTACGGAGATGGATGCCAGGAACCTTCTCACGAATCGTACGGATGAGATCCAGTGTATCTTGTTTCGTTACGTGTCGATGCATTCTCTCCAACATGTGGTCAGAAATATGCTGGAAAGCGATGTCAAGATACTTGCAGACATTTGGTTTCTCACGCATCACGTCCAATAAATCCATGGGAAATTGATGAGGATAGGCATAATGCAGCCTGATCCACTTTACACCTTTAATGTCAGCCATGTCACTGATAAGGTCAGCTATATGCTTATTGCCGTCTATATCCATACCATAATAGGTAAGTTCCTGGGCGATGACCTGAAACTCCTTTACTCCTTGGGACACCAATTCGCGGACCTCATCAAGAATTTCATTCTTGGGCCGACTAATATGTTTCCCTGTAATGATGGGTATAGCACAGTAAGCGCAGTGACGATCGCACCCCTCGCTGATCTTTACGTACGCATAATGATGCGGAGTCGTGATGTGTCGTTTACCATCACACGAAGCTATGTCTGCCTTGCCTAAATCAGTCAGTAACTGCTTATAGTTGAACTTGCCATAAAACTTGTCCACTTGAGGTATTTCAGCTTCAAGTTCTTTCTGATAGCGTTGGGAGAGACATCCCATGACGAAGAGCTTATGGATACGACCTTCTTCCTTTGCTTGAGCAAATTCCAGAATGGTGTTGATGCTCTCCTCCTTGGCGCTTTCTATGAATCCGCACGTGTTGATCACGGCAATTTCTCCTTGAGGGCGCTTGCTATTATGGACGCATTGGAATCCATTAGCCTCAAACTGCTTCATGAGTAGCTCGCTGTCTACTAAATTTTTAGAGCAGCCCATGGAAATGATATCGACCTGATTCTTCTTCATTATTTTTTCTCTCCAAAAAGGGAATCCACAAATTGTTGTTTGTTGAAGAGTTGGAGATCCTCCATGCCCTCACCTAAGCCAATGTATTTCACAGGGACTTTCAGCTGATCGCTGATTCCTATGACGACACCCCCCTTGGCTGTTCCGTCAAGTTTGGTAATGGCTAAGGAAGTGATCTGGGTGACGGCAGAGAATTGCTTTGCCTGCTCGAAAGCATTTTGTCCCGTACTCCCATCAAGAACAAGAAGTACTTCATCTGGGGCTGTCGGGATCACCTTTTTCATGACTTCCTTGATCTTTTTCAACTCATTCATCAATCCTACTTTATTGTGAAGGCGCCCAGCTGTATCGATGATGACAACATCCGCATCATTTGCCTTGGCACTTTGTAGGGTGTCGAAGGCCTCCACTCGATTTTTCCCTTTCGGGAAACGTCCGGGGTCATTTTTGCACCGTTGCAGCGGCATTTATCTTTATTTTCACATTATACCGCGCTTACTTCTTTTTTGCAATAGGTTTAGTATTCTATTTTGTACTTTCCAAACGCAGAGATATGCTTCTTTTTCAGTTCACGAATCAACATCTCAACCTGTACTCCTGTAAGGAATGGTGTTTTGATTGTCGATGCCCAATAGAAATTCCGCTTCAAAATTGTTTTAATCTCATTCGGAGAAAGAGCAGGCAATGCTTTAACATCTCCATTGAAATTTTCCGGCACAATCATTCTGACACTATGATATTTTTCATTACCCACTTCCGTTGGTGTGTCTGTAACTATCTGTCCAACTGCAATAATTCCTCTTCCTTTGGAATAAAAAAGAGCATAGTCATCTTTGCGAAAGCTGTCGATATACCGTTTGGCATCTCCATATGCCGCTATTTTGTTTCCGAGAATCATCTCGGATTCATCTGTATCTGAATACGAGATATTCGTATCAAACATGATTCCTTTACACGCAGAAAACTTCAAACGATTATTTTCTATTTCTGTCAGAAACTTCACCCAGTATAAAACATTCTCCGGAATGATATGAGACTTATCCGGATTGATCGCAAATTCATAGATAACCGTTGGATCTGCTACTTTCACATTTGAATATTTCTGTGCATTCTGAACGTTTCCATCTGTTGTAAGCAAATACACTTCACCATTCAGGCTGGAATAGTCATCTGTATTGAGATCAACATCACCCTTTTTTACCTGAATGTAAATATGCTTTCGGTTCAGGTCATTTGGATCAACCAAAACGCACTCATACTTTGGCGTAGCAATTTTATTTGTCGATGGAATGCAAACGTAGCCTTTCGTATCATACAGCCACAGCGCAAGTAAATCCTCAACATCTTCCGGCTGAAGCAGGCTGTAAAAATGCTTCTCACATAACGAGAGGGCTGGATCGGGATAATTGAATAGATCCAGCGCCGAATCGTGGACACGGTTATACAACATCTGACTGTATTCTTCCACTCCATTTTTCTTAATTCTCTGGATGGTTGAACCCTTAATAAATGATGTTGCCACAGCACCAGGAACGGATTCTTCATCTGCCTTATCTGTAGCTGGATACCAGTCTATATTGGTCAACTGATTCGCTGCGTCCATCTGTACTGCATCTTCGCGGAACACCCAGGTACTGTTCGCCTTAACTCTCGCAATATAGTATTTCCCTTCATTTCTTGAGCGCATCCATAGTAGGTCTCCTTCTTTCACATCTTCTACCATGCGGCATACACTGTCGAATGATTTGTACTGAGTTCTTGCCAGTTTACAGTAATCCAAAAATGTATGTATCCCAGAACGTTCTGCCTGGGTCAATTCACGCAGACTCCATCCCATTGCTGCGACATGATTTTTCAAGCAATAGTTGGCAGCATTTGTGCCTCCTGTATTCACCTGTAATCTCCATACTGCCATCTTGTCTTCCTCTTTCTTTTTGTATTTAGAACTTTCTCATCATTCGCTTCGATATTATTATATATCTTCCAAACATAGAATGACAGATGCAATGTACATTATTTTGCACACAGGGTACCTGTATTTTGATACGCACAAAAAAGAAGCAGCGCAGGAAGATTCTTCTGTCCTGCACTGCATTCCATCATCTACTATTCTCTCTATTTTCTTCTCCCTACCCATGCAGCTGCTCTTTTTTCTTCTCGTCCTCTTTCATGATTTCCTGCACGATCTTCTGTGCCACAAGCCAATCCTGCATTTCCGATTTGGTCTTGCGGTACTCAAATTTGTCTCGCCGGATTTCGGGCGAAAAAAATAGAAC
>CAJLYG010000055.1 GCA_905210845.1 uncultured Prevotella sp. | reverse complement strand
CCGTCATGTCAACATCCATGACGGGTTGTCGCAGATATCCGTCCTGTCCATCTATCAGGATCGTGTGGGGAGGATGTGGTTCGGCACTGTAGAAGGGCTGAACCTGTATGACGGCAATACAGTCTTGTCGTTCAAGAATACGGGGGATGGGGGAAAATACATGGGATATACCATCCGGTCTATTGCCGGTGATGACAAGAATGTGTATATCAACGCCAGTGGCATGCTTTTTAAAAATGATATCAGGACGCAGAAGTTCACGCTCCTACTCAAGGGCATCAATGACCTGACTTATGTCCCCGATAACCGTCATCTTTATTATGCCAAGTCGGATGTCCTCTATGTCATGGACCCTGAAACGAAATCACGCCGTAAGGTATGCAGAGTTCCGGGTGCCGGAATCTTGACTGCCCTGTTGAAAGATTCGCGAGGGAGAACATGGATTGGAAGCACGCATGGATTATATGCCCTGCAACATGGCAGAGCCAAGAGCCTGATCCCGGATATCAGCGTTGCCTATCTTTTCGAGGACTCCCGGCATAACCTTTGGGTGTCTACTTTAGGGAAGGGATGCTACGTGTTTCATGCCCAAGGCGGTATCCAGCATTTTACGTCGGAGCCTTCGAGTACATGGCGGTCGTACTATAATATCTCCGACCGGGATGCGCGAACAAGTAGGGCGATTGCCAGCAATGATACCCGAGGCATTGCTGAAGACGGAAAAGGACATATCTGGATCGGAACTTTCATGGGTCTGAACGAATATGACCCACAAACAGGCCTGTTCACGATCTATGCCCACACTAATAACCCCAATAGTATCAGCCATTCCTCTGTATTCCCCATATATAAAGATGTCAGAGGTACCCTTTGGATAGGTACCTATTACGGAGGCGTGAACTATTTCAATCCTGAATATGATATCTTTCACTTTTATGATTCCGATGTCAACCGTCCTGATTGTCTTAGCTATCCGTTCGTTGGTCATATTGTTGAGGATAAGTACGGAAACCTATGGATCGGTACAGAAGGTGGGGGACTTAATATGTTGGAAAGAAAGACAGGGCATATCACCCACTACCTGAAAGGTAGTAGTGGCATCGCAGAGAACAATGTCAAGGATTTAGTGTATGATGCAAAGAGAAACCGACTCTACGTAGGCACCCACATGGGTGGTCTCAGCATCTTGGACATCCCATCGCAACGGTTTACCAACCTCCTTACCCTTCATCCGGAATATGGAAAGTTCGGTAATCGTGTGATCTGCCTTCAGAAATACGGTGACTATCTCTATTTAACGACAGAAAGCAGGTATCTGTTCAAGTTGAACTTAAATACACTTTCCATCATTGCTATCCTGCCCAAGTACAACTTTGGAAGCAGTTCTTTCACCATTGATGGCAAGGGCGTTCTCTGGGGAAGTGATGAACATTTTGTATATGGCATCGACCTAAAAACAGAAAAGATTATTCGGAGATTCAGAATAGGGAAGAAAGGGCTTGGAGATAAGTTGCAACGGTTCTTGGTTGATCGTCATGGCAACCTGTTTATCACCAGTCAGGGCTCTGGCTTGTTCCAGTATGATGCCCGTAGAGACACCTTCCTTTGCTACACTCCACAGAACAGTGGGATGATGAGTAAGTTCTGCTATGATATCGTCTCGTGTAAGGATGGTGTGGTGGTCAACACAGACAAGGGAATATGTCTTTTCCGCTTGAAGGACCATACGTTCCGTAATATAGAGCTTTCCCAGGATTTCCCGCTGACTGGCATTGACGCGGGATGTGGGCTATTGGTCTGCCAAGATGGAGAAATCTTTGCTGGTGGCATCAACGGAATGGTTTCCTTTGAGGAAGACAGGCTGTCGGAGCCAGTTACCGACTATCAGCTGTATATTTCTTCCGTGTTTGTCAACAACCGGAGGGTATCTGCCCAAGACGGGTCTGGCATTTTGGACGAAGCCGTGATGTTCGCCAAGAGTATTGACCTGAACTATGACGAAAATGATATCACGGTGAATTTCACGACCAACGAATACTATACCACAGGACACCGCATATACGAATACAAGTTGGAAGGTCAGGATAGTCGGTGGCATCAGACAGAAGAGCGCAAAATCGTTTATACAAAACTGCCACCCGGCAGCTATACTTTGTTGATCCGTGAGAAAAAGGATTCAGAGACAGAGAAGGTGCATGAAGCGAGCTTAGGCATACATGTCCATCCTCCTTTCTACCGCTCTTTTTGGGCATATTTGGTCTATTTGGTCTTGTTGGTTATGGGTGCCCGCTGGCTTTATGACAACCGGCGCAGGCACTGGCAGATGAAGATGGCATTAGAGCAAGAGAAGACCGATAAGAAGAACATAGAGCAGCTGAACAAGGCTAAATTGCAGTTCTTCACGAATATTTCTCATGAGTTGCGTACCCCGTTGACGCTGCTGATTGCCAAGATCGACGCTTATGTCAATGAAAGTCAGCCTGGCTCTTCCCTTCAGCGAAAGTTGAAGGGATTAGGGGAAAACGCCAGTCATTTGTTGGAGTTGGTCAATGAGTTGCTTGACTTCCGCAAGATCGACCAAGGGTTCATTCACCTGAAGGTTTCCGAGTATGACATGGTAGCCTTTGCTCGGAAGATTTTCGAGAGCTTCGAGGAGTACGCGGAAAGTAAGCATATCAAGTATACCTTTACATCCTCGCACCCGTCCATCCCTTGTTGGTTTGACAGCAAGCAGATGGAAAAGGTGATCTATAACCTGCTGTCAAATGCTTTCAAGTATGTCAGGAAGGAAAATGGGGAGGTAGGCCTTCAGGTCTTGTCAGAAAACGAACATCTATACCTGAAAGTATGGGATAATGGCACAGGCATCAGTCAGAAGGACATCCCCCACATCTTCGATCGGTTCTATCAAGCGGAGAATGACATCAGTCGCGTGGCATCCTCCCCGGGAACGGGCATTGGACTGGCATTGGTCAAGGATATCGTCCAACTTCATCATGGGGAAGTGAAAGCTGAGAGCTCAGAAGGATACGGGTCTGTGTTCATCGTCGAATTGCCGAAAGGCAAGGATCTGTATAAGGAAGACGAGATACAAAATCAGCCGACACCTCCGATGGAGATTCCCGTCCTGCATCCCAGCTCAACTGTTGATCCCGAGGATATCGTGCCTTTGGAGAAATCAGACCATAGCCGTTACACCATCCTTTTAGTGGAAGATAATGAGGAACTGCTCCTCACTTTGCAGGAACTCTTTCAGAAAAGCTATCATGTGATCCTTGCCCGCGATGGGAAGGAAGGATTGGGAAAGGTGAGGGAAATGAAGCCAGACCTGATCGTAAGTGATATTATGATGCCTGTCATGAATGGTATTGATATGTGCAAGGCGATTAAGAATGACATTACGATCTGTCACATCCCTGTGATTCTGCTAACCGCCATGAGCTCTACGGAGCATACCATTAACGGCTTGAAGATCGGTGCTGATGACTACATATCCAAGCCTTTCGATCCCAGGTTGCTTGTCGCTCGTTGCAATAACCTGATCCGTTCCCGAATGTTGTTGCAGAATAAGTATAATGCGGACGACCATTCCGGCAGTGAATTGCTTGCAACGAATACCCTTGATCAGGAGTTTATGAGGAAATGCGATGCCTTTATCGACCAGAACATGACCAATCCCGATGCCAAGGTCGAGGACATTATCCAGAACATGGAGATGGGCAGGAGCACCTTCTTTCATAAGTTCAAGTCGTTGACGGGCATGACTCCTAACGAATATACCCTGAACTACCGTCTGCGTCGCTCTGCCATTTGGCTGAAAGAACGAAAAGACCTGCAAATAGCCGACATTGCCTATCAACTCGGGTTCAGCACCCCACGTTATTTCTCACAGGTCTTCAAGAAGAAATACGGTCTTACCCCTACGGAGTTCCGGGGAAAACTGTAGAAAATCTGTAGAATAAAGTTCAAATCGTTAAAATATGTTTGATGTTCTTAAATGGAGTAGGAATAACGAAAGAACGAGTAGGATAGTTAAATAAAAAATTGTTAACTTTGCAAACAAATTAGTATTAATGAAGCAGCTAATTAGAAAATGTATCTGACAAGGTATTATAATAAGGAATATCTCTGGATCATCGTCCTCTGTCTGGCAGCGTTTTTCCTGAACAATAACGCGTTGCCAACGGACATCATGGAATCCAGGAACATTGTGACGGCAAGAGAGATGGTCCAAGACGGCAATTGGCTGGTGCCGACCATGAATGGGGAGCTCCGGTTGGAGAAACCCCCATTGCCTACCTGGATAGCAGCGGCCATTGAGTCCATTCACCCTCATGCCTTGGATGCCCAGCGCATGGCTGCAGGTGTGATGGCTCTCGTTTGGGTAGCTTATCTGTATCTGATCGCCAAGTATATTTCCCGCAGAAGGGATTTCGCCAGGATTGCCGTGGTCGTCTTTATCACGTGCTATAATGTCATCCTAATGGGGCGAACAGCCACATGGGACATCTACTGCCATGCTTTCATGATGGGTGGAATCTACTATCTCATGCGAGGGTTGTACGACGACCGATTCTTTGAGCATAGCCATAAATGGCGATGGTTCGTTACTTCAGGCGTATTCATGGGACTGTCCTTTCTCTCAAAAGGGCCTGTATCATTCTATGCTTTGCTGTTGCCCGCTATTATTACGGCAGTCATCTACCAGCGTCCGTATATGCGGGGCAAATGGTTGCCTTTGTTCGTCATGATTCTCACGACGGTAATCGTTGGCGGATGGTGGTACGCATACTTATATATTTGTCATCCCGAGGCCATCGATGCTGTGATCAAGAAGGAGTCAGGCAACTGGGCGGGGCATAATGTAAGAAGTTGGTTTTATTACTGGCGTTATTTCACGGAAACCGGTGTATGGACAATCCTCTCATTGGCAGCCTTGTTCATCCCTTACTGGCGTAAGCACATGAAGGATTGGCGGGGCTATCTCATCGCTATTACCTGGGTGTTGGCCAGCCTCGTGCTCTTATCCTTGATGCCTGAGAAGAAGACCCGTTATCTGCTTCCAATGATGGCACCTTGTTCGCTTGCAGTGGCATTCGTGCTCGTCTATTATATGGATACAGACGCCAAGCATTTGGATAAAATAGGGAAATGGATTTATTGGATCAATGGCTATGTGCTTGCAGCTATCACGGTCCTGCTGCCCATCTTGGTGCATGTCATCAGTGTACATCAAGGATATTTAGATGTGGGGACAGCCTTCTTTATCGATGCGCTGTTGATAGGCATCGGTGTATGGCTCGGCATTTGTACGAAACAGTTTAATGCCAAGGGACTCTTATATGGTGTCGCCTCCCTTTTCTTCATTGCAGAATGTTTCCTGATCGGCATCATCGGTAAGTCATTTACCAATCCTACGGGGAACAGTATTCATAAGTTGGTGAGGGTAGAAGCCTTGAAGCCTGTGGCTTATTATTACAACCAAAAAGAAGAGCTGAGGATCGAGTTGGTCTATGAGACCAGGAAGAAGATCCGCCCGCTGGATTTCAACAATGAACAGGAAATGCTCAAGGCAATGCCCTGTCTGGTCATTACCCGTCATAGCATGAAGGAAGAATTGCCAGCTTCTTTATTGCAAAAGATTGACACGGTAAAGATAGGGACTTTCGATGACAACCGACATCCTAAGAGCGACCGCCATTATACCGACCTGTTCTTGAATCAGGCAACATTGCTTGAGGTGAAAGGAGGTAAGAAAATCATCATTGATCCGGAGACGATCAAGGAATTAGAACCACAACCCATAAAGAAAGATGAATAATACAAAGGAATACGAGTTTACGATCATCGTTCCTATTTATAACGAACAAGATAACATGGAGCGCTTGGAGAAGGCTTTGCGAGACTATCTTCCTACCGCTTTGTACAAAAGTTGCGTTTTGTTAATCAACGATGGCTCGAAAGACAATAGTCTTCAGATGATCAAGGATATCTGTCGGAGGAACAATGACTTCTTCTATATCAGCTCTTCTGTGAACCATGGCTTGAGTACAGCTATGAAAGCAGGCATCGACACGGTGGAAAGCAAGTACATTGGATATATAGACTCTGATCTGCAGACCACCCCTGAGGATTTCAACCTTCTGCTTCAATATGCCCCTGACTATCAGCTTGTCTCTGGTATCCGAGCCAAGCGCAAGGATTCATGGTTTAAAAAACTACAGTCGAAAATCGCCAATGGCTTCCGCCGGAAGATGACTGGTGACACAGCTACGGATACAGGGTGCCCCTTGAAGGTGATGTGGACGGACTATGCCAAGCGGTTGCCCTTCTTCGATGGCATGCACCGCTTCTTGCCTGCATTGATGAACCTCGAAGATGGAAAGTTCAAGGAGATGCCCGTTCGCCATTTCCCCCGTATTGCCGGTGTGTCGAAGTATCATCTCTGGAACCGTCTTGCCGGTCCGTTCAAAGACTGCTTCGCCTATCGGTGGATGAAGAAACGCTATATCCGTTATCAGATTGATGACAATAATGTCTCTCTTTGATTCGTTCCTCTAACCGCTTCAAGTAATGGTTCTGTCCAAGGTGTTCGTTTATGCGATAGGATTTATCGCCCAAGGCTTCTTCTCCGCCCGTATGATCATCCAGTGGTTCTTGTCGGAGAAAGCCAAGAAAGTAGTCTCGCCCGACTGGTATTGGATCTGTAGTCTCATTGGCAGTATCCTACTCTTCGTATATGGATGGTTGCGGGATGACTTTGCCATTATCTTAGGGCAATTGATCTCTTTCTATATTTATATCTGGAATTTGAATATTAAGGGCGTGTGGAAGCGCATTCCCCAATTTCTCCGTGTGGTGATCGCCCTCCTGCCTGTCTGCGCGATCGTCTTTATGTTGAAAGATGCATCTGCCTTTGTCCTCCAATTCCTGCATAATGATAAGGTTCCCCTATGGTTGCTCATCTATGGGTCCTTGGGACAGGTCATCTTCACCGTCCGGTTTATCTATCAATGGTATTACAGTTATAAGCGGCAACGCTCCATTCTCCCGGTTGGCTTTTGGATCATCAGCCTCATAGGGTCTGGTATCATTGTGTCCTATGGAGCCATACGCTACGATCCAGTCCTCGTCTTGGGGCAGTCGATAGGGTTCCTGACATATTCCAGAAACATCGTCCTTTACAACAAAAGTAAGAAAAAATCATAAAATACCTGTCATTTCTTTCAAGAATGCTAATATTTTCTTATATTTGCATGTAGGTTCAATGAGTAGGTATGACGCGAAGGATCTTATTAACATTCTTGTTCTTGCTGACCATAACGGATGTGATGGGAGGTGAGGAAGCCAGCGATGCCGAGAAGGCACAGTCGCTGAACAGGCAATTGGACATGTTCTTGGAACGTCTGTCCATGACAACCGACTCCACTTTCTATTATTCGACCATACAGACCATCGTTAAGACAGCGGTGCAATGCGACCACTTTGACAGCCAACCCGACAAGAAAGGAAAAGTGAAGATGCGCTTCCGTAATGCCAATGCCAAACGAATTGCCCCGCTCCGTGACAAGCTCTTGGACGCGGGCCTGTTCTATTATAATCATGATGAGAGCGCAGCTGCTGTTGTCGCGTTCGACCTGTATATTTCTACGGCACGCTCACCCCTTTTCCAGAAGGTGGAACAACAGGTAGGACAGGCAGCCTATTTCGCCAGTCTCCTCTCCTTTGGGATGAAGGATTATCAGAAGGCCGAGCATTATGCCGATCTTGCCCTTCACGACAACAACTATGCCAAGGATGCGGCAGAAATCAAGGTGAACTGCATGAAGGAGCATCTGAGGACCCGTGAGGATTCCGCGAAATATTTGGTCGTCCTACAAGAATTACATGAGAGGGCACCGGAGAACCATGACTATTTTACCATGCTCATGGACTATTTCATGTCTCCGGGCCATGAACGTGAATTGGAACAGTTTGCCAATGATGAGATTCGCAAGGACACCACCAATGTTATGGCATGGATGCTGAAAGGGGAAAGCGAGATGAAGAAGCATCAATGGGATCATGCCATCTCATCCTACAAGCATGTGGAACGATTGGATTCGGTCAGCGTTCCTACCCTTTACAACTTAGGCATCTGCTATGGGAGCAAAGCCCTTCAGATGAAGGATACCCTTGTCGACAGCAGGGGAAGGCTCACAAAGTCGGAGCGTGTCCTGATCCGGCAGGTCATTGCAAATGCCCGGCATTATTTGGAAAAGGTCAGTCAGTTAGATGCCGACCGGAAGGTCGTGGACTGGGCTCCACCTTTATATCAGGTGTATTATGTCCTGAATGAAAAGGAGAAAGCCCGGAAACTCAAACCCTTAATGAAGTGAAATCATGATGAGGAAGATATTTTTTTTACTGTTGATGATACTGATGGTGCAGGGCGTTGCTGCACAGAAAAAAGATATATCTACTGCGAAGACTTATATCAAGAGTGGAAAGAATTTAGACAAGGCTGAACAGTTGATGGTGAACTTATTGAAAGATTCTACCCATCGTGCCAATGATAAGGTCTGGCTTACGCTTTTCGATGCGATCCACAAGGAGTACGCCGTGGAAAATGAGAAGATGTATTTGAAACAAGCTGCGGATACGGCAAAGCTGTTTTCTTATTGTAGGAAGATGTTCTTGACCCTTGAAGGCCTTGACTCCTTGGATGCGAGGCCGAATAAGAAGGGAAAGGTAGAACTGGAATACCGTAATAAGCATGCACAGTTTCTGAACACCTTCCGTCCCAACTTGTTCAATGGGGGCACTTTCTTTATCAAGAAGCAAAAATATCAGGAAGCCTATCAGTTCTTTGATACATACTTGGATTGTGCCGAACAGCCCCTCTTCCGTGCCTATCGCTATCAGGAGAAAGACAAGAGATTGCCATTGGCTGCCTATTGGGCTGTGTTCTGTGGTTATAAGATGAAGGATTCTAAGGCAACGTTGAAATATACTTATACGGCACTTAAGGATACTGCACATTATAATTATATGCTGCAATATCTTGCGGAGACCTATAAGCAGGACCATGATACAGCTCGTTATGTGGATGCTTTGAAGGAAGGATTCCAGAAGTACCCTAAGTTCCCGTTCTTCTTTCCCAGACTGGTGGAATATTATTCCGACCGGGGCGAGTTGGACAGTGCCAAGGAAGTTTGTAATCAAGGCTTGGCCGTTGACAGCACGAGTGAGGTGTTTCTCTTTGCCAAGAGTACGGTGCTGCTGAATAGTGGGAAGTATGATGAGTGCATTGCTATTTGCGACCGGTTGCTTGCTAAAAACGACACCCTGACGGATGCTTACCTGAACGCCGGACTCGCTTATTACGATAAGGCAGTGGAGCTGGATAAGCACATGAAGGCCTCAGACAAGCGGAAGCAGCAAGTCTTAGACTATTATAAGAAGGCAATGCCGTACCTGCAAAAATACCGGGTGCTGGCACCGGGAGAGAAAGACAAATGGGCTTTGCCCTTGTATACCATCTACCTGAACCTGAACATGGGCAAAGAATTTGACGAGATTGATAAATTACTGAAGAAATGAGCAATACCATATTACAGAAATTAGGCATTGAAGAGCTTAATGCCATGCAGTTGGCTGCGTCGGAAGCGATCTTGCACTCCAACAAGGACGTGGTCATCCTGTCACCGACAGGGTCGGGCAAGACGCTTGCCTATCTTCTCCCTTTGGTGCAATTGTTAGATGCGTCAAAGGATGACGTGCAGGCTGTGGTCATCGTTCCTGGCAGAGAACTGGCCTTGCAGTCGGCAACGGTCTTGAAGGACATGGGGAGCGGACTGCGTTGCTGTGCCTGCTATGGTGGTCGGGCTGCCATGGATGAGCACAGGGTATTGAGACAAGTAAGGCCGCAGGTCGTCTTTGCCACTCCAGGCAGGTTGAACGACCATTTGGAAAAGGGCAACATCCTGGCAAGCTGCATCCACTACCTGGTCATAGACGAATTCGATAAGTGCTTGGAAATGGGTTTCTCGGAAGAGATGAGTACGATCATAGGCAGGCTTCCTGCTATACAACGCCACATCTTGCTGTCTGCAACCGATGCCGCATCCATTCCCCAGTATGTGAACATGGGGAGGGTGATCCGTGTCGACTATCAGGTTCAGGGGGAACAGGTACCTGACAGAGTACAGGTCTATCAGGTGGACAGCCCGGATAAAGATAAGCTCGAGACCTTGAAGGCTCTCTTGCTGACCTTAGGAGATACCAGTAGCATCGTCTTCCTGAACTACAGGGACAGCGTAGAACGAACCGCTGAGTACTTACGCAAGAATGGATTCTCCATCAGCATGTTCCATGGAGGGCTTGACCAAAAGCTACGGGAGGATGCCTTATATAAGTTTAGCAATGGCTCGGCCAATGTCTTAGTCTGCACTGACCTTGCGTCACGCGGCTTGGATATCCCCGATATCCGCAATATCATTCATTATCACTTACCGGAGAGCGAGGAAGGGTATGTCCATCGGGTAGGGCGAACCGCCCGCTGGCAGAACACAGGCTCCGCGTTCTTCATTCTCGGACCTGGTGAGCAAATCCCAGACTATGTTGAAGGTGACGTCGAACCTTTTGCGACAAAAGCTGAGGGCAAGGCAGTACCCATCCCCAAGATGGCTACCTTATATATAGGTAAGGGTAAGAAGGATAAGATCAGCAAAGGCGATATCGTTGGTTTCTTGTGTAAGAAGGCAGATTTGCAAAAAGAAGACATTGGACGTATCGATGTCAAGGAACGATATGCCTATGTTGCCATCTCTCGAAAGAAACTGATCCAGACATTGCAGTTGACAAAAGGAGAGAAAATCAAAGGGATTCGTACCATTGTGGAATCAGTACGCTGAGTAAAAGGTATCTTTGTATATTTATTCGTATAAGTGTCATTGTGACAATTATTTCGACGAATGATGCAAATAGTTGTTCAAATATTTGGAGATATCAAATAAAAAGCGTATCTTCGCCCACGGTAAATTAACAACTTAAATTAAATTCAGATGAAGAAGTACAACTTTAACGCTGGTCCTTCAATGCTCCCACGGGAGGTAATTGAGAATACTGCGAAACAGATTTTAGATTTTAATGGTAGTGGACTTTCCCTGATGGAAATTAGCCATCGTGCTAAGGATTTCCAGCCAGTGGTTGACGAGGCTGTAGCCTTGATCAAGGAATTGCTTCAGATTCCTGAAGGTTATGCTGTTATCTTCTTAGGAGGTGGTGCTTCACTTCAGTTCTGTCAGGTTCCTTGCAACTTCCTGATCAAGAAAGCTGCATACCTTAATACAGGTACATGGGCCAAAAAAGCCATGAAGGAAGCAAAGCACTTTGGTGAAGTAGTAGAGGTAGCCTCCTCAGCAGACGCTAATTATACCTTTATTCCAAAGGGGTGGGTTTGTCCTACAGATGTAGACTATCTGCACATCACAACCAACAACACTATTTTTGGCACGGAGATCCGTAAAGACCTTGATGTTCCAGTACCCATGATCGCTGACATGTCATCCGACATCTTCAGTCGCCCTGTTGACGTCAGCAAGTATGACTGCATCTATGGAGGCGCACAGAAGAACCTTGCCATGGCAGGTGTGACATTGATCATCCTGAAAGAGGACAAGTTGGGCAGGGCTCCTCGTGAGATCCCAACAATGCTCGATTACCGTACTCATGTGGAGAAGGGCTCAATGTTCAACACACCTCCAGTCGTTCCTATCTATTCAGCTCTTGAAACCTTACGCTGGTTGAAGAAGAACGGTGGCGTGGAGGAAATGGATAGGCGTGCCCACGAGCGTGCTGACATGCTCTATGCAGAAATCGACCGCAACAAGTTGTTCCGCGGTACGGTAAAGGAGGAAGATCGATCACTGATGAATATTTGCTTCGTGATGAATGACGAGTATAGGGATTTGGAGAAGCCTTTCCTCGAGTTCGCCACTGCACGCGGCATGGTCGGCATCAAGGGACACCGCTCTGTGGGTGGGTTCCGTGCCAGCTGCTATAATGCACAGACGCTTGAGGGCGTTGGCGCATTGGTGAAAGCCATGCAGGATTTCGAAAAAGAACATTAAATTCAATAACCATCTGAGAAGGGCGGATGTAGTATTCGCCCTTTATCAGTTAAAAATCAAAGATCATGAAAGTTTTAATCGCAACCGAAAAACCTTTTGCACCAGCTGCAGTAGCTGACATCAAGAAAGAAATTGAGAGCGCAGGCCATGAGCTGGCTGTACTCGAGAAATATACGGATAAGTCTCAGCTCATCGATGCCGTGAAAGACGCGGACGCTGCCATTATCCGCTCGGATAAGTTTACCGCTGATGTCTTTGATGCGGCCAAGAACCTGAAGATTGTCGTGAGGGCTGGTGCTGGTTATGACAATATCGACCTTGCAGCCGCCACCGCACATCATGTGGTTGCCGAGAATACGCCGGGACAGAATTCCAATGCGGTTGCAGAGCTGGTATTCGGACTGTTGGTGTATACCGTTCGTAATTTCTTCAATGGCAAGGCTGGCTCAGAGCTGAAAGGCAAGAAATTAGGGATCTTGGCTTTTGGCAATGTTGGACGTAACGTGGCTCGTATCGCAAAAGGCTTCGACATGGAGGTGCACGCTTATGATGCATACTGCCCCGCAGAGGTGATCGAGGCTGCTGGCGTACATGCTGCAAAGAGCCAGGATGAGCTCTTCCAGACCTGCGATATCGTCAGCCTGCATATCCCTGCTACGCCTGAAACCAAGGAAAGCATTAACTATCAGGTGGTGAACCAGATGAAGAAAGGTGGGATCTTGATCAATACCGCCCGAAAGGAAGTGATCAATGAGCCTGAACTGATCAAGCTGATGACAGAACGCGAGGACTTGAAATACATTACGGATATCAAACCGGATGCAGATGCTGAGTTCGCTAAGTTTGAAGGACGCTATTTCGCAACGCCCAAGAAGATGGGGGCACAGACCGCTGAGGCAAATATCAATGCGGGAATCGCAGCCGCTAAGCAGATCAACGCCTTCTTCAAAGAGGGCTGCACGAAGTTCCAAGTCAATAAATAAATCGAAAGTCATGGCCCATCAGGGACTTGGCGCCTGTCCGGCTCCTGAGGGCTATCTTATTAATCAGTATCTAAAACTATGGCTACAGTAAAACCTTTTAAAGGTGTTCGTCCACCGAAAGACTTAGTAGAGAAAGTTGAGAGCCGTCCATACGACGTCCTGAACTCTGAGGAAGCTCGTGAAGAGGCAGGTGACAATGAGATGAGCCTGTATCATATCATCAAGCCTGAGATCAATTTTGAACCGGGCACTTCTGAATATGACCCCCGTGTCTATCAGAGTGCAGCCGATCACTTCAAGATGTTCCAAGAGAAAGGATGGCTCGTACAGGACAATAAGGAGAACTATTATATCTACGCTCAGACAATGAATGGCAAGACCCAATACGGGTTGGTGGTTGGCGCTTATGTCAACGACTATCTGTCTGGGGTGATCAAGAAACATGAGCTAACCCGCCGTGACAAGGAAGAGGACCGCATGAAGCATGTTCGCGTATGCAATGCGAATATAGAGCCGGTATTCTTTGCCTATCCCGACAATAAGGTGCTCAACGACTTGATCATGCGCTATGCTGCAACGACACCGGAATATGACTTCATCGCGCCTATTGATGGGTTCCGGCATCAGTTTTGGGTGATCTCTGATGACAGGGATATCGCGACCATTACGGCTGAGTTTGCTAAGATGCCTAGCCTGTATATTGCTGATGGACATCATCGCTCTGCTGCCGCTGCATTAGTGGGGGCGGAAAAAGCCAAGCAGAACCCTCATCACACCGGTAAGGAGGAATACAACTATTTCATGGCAGTATGCTTCCAGGCTTCCCAATTGACCATCCTCGATTATAATCGCGTGGTCAAGGATCTCAATGGCATGACTTCCGAACAATTCTTAGAAGCATTAAAGAAGAACTTCACGGTGGAATGCAAGGGGACGGACATTTACAAGCCCACGCACCTGCATGAGTTCTCGCTTTACTTGGACGGAAAATGGTACAGTCTCGTCGCAAAGGAAGGCACGTATGATGACACGGATCCTATCGGCGTCTTGGATGTTGACATCTCGTCCCGGTTGATCCTGGACCAGTTGCTTGGTATCAAGGACCTGCGTTCTGATAAACGCATCGACTTTGTCGGTGGGTTGCGCGGATTGAAGGAATTGAAACGCCGCGTTGACAGTGGCGAGATGCGCATGGCACTGGCATTGTACCCCGTATCGATGAAACAGATCATGGATATCGCAGACAGTGGTAAGATCATGCCACCGAAAGCGACTTGGTTTGAGCCGAAATTGCGGTCAGGGCTGATCATTCATAAATTGGAATAATGATAGACGAATATTCAACCATTGCTGATCAAATAGGCGAGGGATTTTACTCCGAAAAGCGGAGTAAGTTCCTCGCTTTTGCACATCACGTGGAATCCGCTGAGGATGTAAAGAGGATCATTGCCGGGTATCGGAAGAAATACTATGATGCCCGGCATGTGTGCTATGCGTATATGTTAGGTCCTGAACGCCAAGAGTTTCGCGCCAATGACGACGGGGAACCGTCGAGTACCGCCGGCAAGCCGATCTTGGGACAGATTAACAGCCATGAGCTGACAGATATCCTGATCATTGTCGTCAGGTACTATGGGGGCGTCAACTTAGGGACCAGTGGACTGATCGTGGCTTATCGCACGGCTGCAGCCGATGCCATTGCCCATTGCACGGTCGTCGTCAGGCAGGTAGAAGAGCTCGTCCAGTATACTTTTACCTATCCGATGATGAATGATGTCATGAGGATCGTCAAGGATATGAACCCGAGGATCGTCAATCAGACCTTTGACAACACTTGCTCGATCACCTTGTCTATCCGGAAGTCTGAAGCCAATCAATTGCGCGAACGGCTACGTAAGTTGTCTTTCGAATGACTTAGGCGAAATCATGGGCAAGCAGTTTCCTGCTGTTCATGAACCATGCGGTCAACACCATGCAACCTGTGAGGAACCATGAAACAGGATAGGCGCAAAGTAGAATGCCAAAATCATGGTAATGGGGAATTAATAGATATACCCATGCTATTCTGAGTACGCATGTTCCGAAAATAGTCAGGATGGCTGGCAACATCGACTTGCCTAATCCTCTCAGGCATGAGCCCGCAATCTCATAAGAACTTGCCATTGCCTGCGTGACTAAAACCACGTGCATCCGGATTTCCCCATACCGTACCACGTTCGGGTCGAAAGAAAAAGCGTGCAGGAAGAACGTGGACTGACTGGCAAACACCAAGTTGAAGAATCCACATGCGACCACGCTCATCGCCATGCAGATCCAGAAGATCCGCTTGCATCGCTGGCATTGCCCGGCTCCATAGTTCTGACCGATAAAGGTGATGGCAGCCCCGTCGCAGGCACTGACCAGGAAGTAACAATATGCCTCAAAGTTCAATGCTGCCGCCGACCCGGCAACAGCATCCGACCCGAAGCCATTGATGGCAGACTGCAAGATCACGTTCGAGAAAGAGAACACCATTCCTTGTAATCCTGCAGGAATACCGATCTGCAAGATCCTTTTCAGTTCTTCAGGATAGACATGCATTTCATTCAAGTGTAACTTGAACGGTTCGTCCTCATGTGTTAATAATAAGCAGATGATACAAGCACTCACCAAGTTGGATATTGCCGTGGCTATTGCTACACCTGCTACCCCTAAATGAAAGACGATCACAAAGACTAAATTGAGGATAGTGTTGATGATCCCAGCTATGATCAGGATATACAGCGGGCGCTTTGTGTCTCCCATGCTCCTCAGGATGGCAGCTCCGAAATTATAGATAATCGTAAAGGGTACACCTAAGAAGATAATCCTGAGGTAGAGTACCGCATCATCCAAGATATTGGGAGGCGTATCCATGGC
>CAJLYG010000054.1 GCA_905210845.1 uncultured Prevotella sp. | reverse complement strand
GTTCTCACACTGCCTGCTCGACAAAGATCGCCCGGTCAACAAGGACATCAACATCTCCATGAGCGATATCCAAAAGGCATACAGCGATATCCGCAACGGGACTCCTGACCCGGAGATCATCGATGGTCCCAGCATCACCACTGGAAACGAATATTAAGGCCTTGCAAAAGGTTATCTTTTGGCTTGGGACAGATGACCTTTCGCACTGCATTAGATGACTTTTCACAAGGCAGGAGATCATCTTTCATAAGGCAGGAGATAACCTCTTGAAATTTGGGAGGGTTTCACCCTCAATGGCATCCATCGTGGAGAGGTTTTCGCGGTCTTTTTTCAAGGGCTACGATCAAGGACAAAAAAAAGACGGTCCTCTCACGAAGACCATCTTTCCATAAATGTAATAACTTACCTTTTTCTAACGCCTTAGAATACATTTAACTTTGTTTCTAACAAAAACCTATCAAACTAAACCTATCAAAATATTAATTTTACCAAAATTAAAACCTAACTCTATTCTTTATTTGCGAACTATTTACATGCTAATAATTCATAAGCACTACGAAACCTTTTCGTTTACAAAGATACGTTTTTCTTCCCAAAAATCCAAAGTCGACGATCAAAAGTCCGGCTTTTTTAAAAGGAATTGAAGAATCTTAGCAAGATATTAATGAATTATTACTTAATTTTACACATTTAGTCGTTTGTTGACACATACGCCTATTTTCCACTCTCCAAGCGCAAGTCATTCCTTCCGATGATCTGTAAAGCGATAGGAGGAAAACTGCTGTCTCGGAAAGACGAAGACCTTGTCATCCAACTCATCCGTAGAGAAGTGAGAGATCTTGACCGTTGTCCAGAAGAAAGCCACCTTGATGCGAAGGTACTTCGGGTAATGGGTCTTGCTGTCAAGAACGCCGATGACCTGCCGAATCCCTACAAAATGGCTAGTCTTGGG
Source organism: uncultured Prevotella sp. (assembly GCA_905210845.1). Taxonomy (GTDB): domain Bacteria; phylum Bacteroidota; class Bacteroidia; order Bacteroidales; family Bacteroidaceae; genus Prevotella. Next base: position 15,087 of record CAJLYG010000054.1, on the reverse strand, counting down.
CTTCAGGATAAGCTGGATCCCATCCTTTCCATTCTTCCAACTGTATTCGAAATTATTCAAGTCGTACTTGAACTTGGCAAGATACTCGTCCTTGTTATCATCATCCGCGCGGTAAACATTCACTGTCTTTTTCTTCTTGTCTACCATATAAGCCGTCACCCCGTCATTCCATGACAGGTAACGGTCCTCGGCATACCGATTCTTCTTGCCCTTATAAGAGATGGTACCTTTCGTCTTGTAGATGCCTATGATATTGACATCATAATGCAGCGTGCATCCTTTCGAAGCAAACACCATGTTATAGACTCTATTAAACAGCTTGCGAGCCTGCTGGGCATTGGATTCCCCGGCATAGAGGGACATCGGCAAAATGAGTAAGGCCATGACAGCCTTCATAATTCTCGACATATTTCCAGTATTCAATGAGACTACAAAATTATGAAATATTCCCTATTCTTGCAAGATTTTGGAGAAAACATACAATAACAACGAAAGAATGAACAGGAAATGTGTGACTATAGAAACAAAAAAACTGCAGGGGATCACTCTCCTGCAGTTCCATATCTTGTGATTACTTTTTTCTAAAGGAAGTGCAACACCTTGCACATCTTTTGTTATCCTTACTGAATTACAATCCTTAAACCTAAACTAAACACCTAATCTGAATCACAATCTTTAAAACCTAATAACTAAAAACCTAAATCTATCAAACTTTACTAACCTAAAATCTATTAACCTTTTTGCACTGCAAAGGTACGAAGGATTCTGCGATCTGCAATGGATGAAGTGTCGAAAAACGCGCTTTTAGTGTTTTTTCTTGACCTGAATCAAGTACTTGTGCTCGTACACAACACTTTTAAACACTTCCTTTACACATTTTAAGGATCATAGACGGCAAGGGGAATGGCTGGGGACGACAAATGGGAAAGTATCCAACGCCTATCCACCCAGGCGGTCGGATATCTTCTGAAAAGCAGGATGGCATCATAAAAATGAAGGAAATATTTGCCGGTTCATAAAAAAATAGTAACTTTACGGCTCATAAGAGATTCTAAGATACTCATTAAACGATAAATAAAAAGATGAAGAAAAAAGTATTATTGGGTTTCGCCTTGCTCTTGACAGCCCTGTCAGCAAGTGCGGACAACAGCCAGAAGCTCCGTATCAAAGGAGAACTCAAAGGTTTCAAGGATTCCGTGACCGTGGTAATGGGTCGTGAGGATAAGATATCAATGCCCATTCCGAACGGCAAGTTTGACTTTTACATTGAAGTCACGGAGCCTAAGAACATTCTCTTGACCGTGTCGAAAACATCGGAAGGAAACAAGCGCGTCAACTATCCGATATGCCAGTTCGTAGCGGTACCTAACGAAACAGCGGTCATCACGGGTGACTCTACGAGCTACGATATCACTGGATCCAAGTTCTATCAGGAATACCATGAGATGGACTTGATGAGAAAAGAAGCCAGGAAGCCCTTGGATGAATTGGTCAATTCCCTCAATGCGAGCATGAAAGCAGGCGGGAAACGGGATTCCCTGATCAAGATCTACAGGGCAAAATCGCCTGCCGCAAAGCAGCATGCAGAAGATGCCTATTTCGCTTTTATCAAGGCGAACCCAGGCAATGAGGCAGGTGCCACCCTCATCGATGAGTTCGGATCATTGGAAAAGATGGAAGAGGCAAAGGCACTGCTCTCTGACCAGGTGAAGAATGGCAGGATGAAACAGATCATTGACGATCCTATTAACTACTTGAAAGCAGAACAGGAACGTGAGGCCGAGGCTGCAAAGAAGCAGGCAAGTGGCGTTCTGGCTCCTGATTTCACACTGAACGACAATCATGGAAAGCCCTTGAAGCTGTCTAACCTGCGCGGGAAATACGTGTTGCTCGACTTCTGGGGAAGCTGGTGTATATGGTGTATCCGTGGCATTCCTCAGATGAAGGCTTATTATGAGAAATATAAGGGGAAGTATGAGATCCTCAGCATCGACTGCCGCGATACCCAGGAGAAATGGAAAGCTGCCTTGGAGAAGTACCAAATGCCATGGTTGCATGTGTATAATCCCCAGAACAGTACGATTCTCAAGGACTATGGCATCCAGGGTTTCCCAACGAAGATCCTGTTAGGTCCTGACGGAAAGATCGTCAAGACGATCGTTGGGGAGGATCCTGCCTTCTATACGTTCCTCGATGAGACCTTTGGAAAGAAATAAAGGATATATCCAACAGAAAGAGCCAATCCATCACAGGGCTGGCTCTTTTTTATAGCATGTCATTCAACTTCTCAGGAAAGTCTCCTTTACTTGTCGCTACTGTACCGTTTGATCACGCTGTATGCGTCATATAGCCCTTGCTCACCAGCCTTGCTCAGGTCCTGGATGCCTTTCGCCTTGTCATGGATATTGATATAGGCGAGTCCTCGATTGTACAGTGCTTCGGCAAGGTTAGGATCCAATTCCAGGGCCTTGGTATAATCATCAATGGCCTCAGCGTATTCCTTTTGCTTCGCGTGGAGGTTCCCTCTGTCGAAGTAGAGATAAGCATTCTTAGGACTCAACTGGATGGCTTTGCCGAAGTCGAGCATGGCACTGGCAGCCTGCAACTTATTGGCTTCGCCATGTGCGACATTGAATTCCACCATCATGGCTTGGCAGACAGCACGCTGCCAATAAGCAAGCGCAGAAGCGCTATCGGTCTGGATATAGACGCCTAAGTCGGCGATTGCCGCGTCATAGTTCTGGACACAACTGTAGGCAACTGCGCGCTCCAACAGTTTGCTACGGGTAGAAGCGATCGACTTGCTGGCCTGGATCGTAGCCGTCAGGGAGTCGATGAGGTTAAAGAACGTCTTCGACTGACTCTCATTCAACTGGGGGGGATTGCAAGTGACGTTCAGGCGATGGCGTGGACTTTCGGTACGGTTGAAGTCTTCCACCTCTTTATTATAGGCTTGATACGACTTCACCCCATTGCTGTATTTGAAATACGATACCAAGTACATCGGCAGGAACTCCACTTCAACGCTACGATCCTGCACGCGTCCACGGTACTCACTCTTGTATTCGTGCTCTACATGCTGCTTGTCCTCATCCTCAACGACGATTTGGTTATACTTCTCCGGGTTGACCTCGCTGCGCTTTCGCATCTGCTTGATCTTATTCTTGCTCCAACGCGGTTGGATACCCAAGTGTTTGTCCATCTGAGCCTTGAAGATACGGAACTCATCCATCTCAGCCTTGGCTGTCATACCTAACCGACGATAGCACCGGGCACGGTAGGAAAGTCCCGTCCAGAAGTTGGGGAACTGACTGATCACCCTGCTGTAGTCGGCAATGGCCCCTCTCAAGTCGCCCGTTTTCTCACGGAGGATACCCCGGTTAAAGATGGCCATGACATTCTGTGGCTCCATCTTGATGACATAGTCGAAGTCAGTGATGGCACGGTTGTCGTCTCCCAACTGCACGCGCATAAGCCCTCGGTTATAATGAGCCAAGAAATTGTTCGGGTCCAAGTCCAATGCAGTATCGTAATCGGACATCGCCCCACGCAAGTTATTAAGATTAATACGCGCTAAGGCACGGTTGACATAGTTATTGACATTCTTCGGTTTCAGGTGAAGGGCCTTGCTCAGGAACTTATCCGCGTCTTTCCACTGATGGCGGGCAAGGCTCATATAAGCCCGGGTGGTCCACGCATCTGCATCATAGGGGTCCAGTTCCAAGCTCTTATCCAAGCACTTGGCTGCTTTCAACGTGTCTTTTTCCTGGAGATACACTTCCGCATTCAAGGCATAGGCTTGCGCGAAGTTCGCCCATTTCCGGTTGATCGTGTCAATCTCCGCATGGGCAGTCTTGTATTCCTTGTTGTTCATCCGGCAGATGGCACGGTTGAACCAATAGTTCTGCGCCATGGGCTTCAAGGCAATGGCCTTATTATAGTCCTCGATCGCGCCCGCATAATTCTTTTGCTTGATCCTGCAGATCGCGCGCAGGTCAAAGATATCGTCAATATAAGGATTGAGTCGGATGGCTTCCGTCGCATCAGCCTCTGCACCCACGTAGTCATCCAAATAGAATTTCGCCACGCCCCGGTATTGCCAAGGCTGATAGAGGAATGGCTTCAAGGAGATCACTCGATTGAAGTATTGGATGGAAAGCACATAATCTTCATAGTGGAGCGCGATCTCTCCACTGATCATCAGCCGGTCAACATTAAACTGCGCCTTCGCCACGACCGACAAAAGGGTCATCATGAAAATAACAAGGTACTTTCTCATTCTAAAAACAATCAATGATCCATCCGCAGGAAACAGGGCGGGACCGATCGCCCTCCCCCCTACATTACCTGCGCGCAGGCTTTGTGCGATAACTGCAACGGTACTTCCCTTGCAGCAAGGAACGCAACTTGTTCTTGACCAACTGCTTGCGAAGAGGAGACAACTTATCCACGAACATCACCCCTTCCAAATGATCGAACTCATGCTGCATGACCCGGGCGAGATATCCTTCTACCCATTCGTCATGCGGTTGGAAGTTCTCATCCATGTACTGCACATGGATACGAGTCGGACGCGTCACATTCTCATGAATGCCTGGGATCGACAAGCACCCCTCCTCCATGCTCTCTTTCTTGGACTCCTCATCATACTCGATGATATGCGCATTGATATACGCCTTGCGGAAATCCTTGTATTCTGGTAGGTCCTCAGACAGCACGTCAAGGTCGATCACCACTACACGGATGGCTTTTCCTATTTGCGGAGCAGCCAACCCTACCCCATCCGAGGCAGTAAGGGTCTCGAACATGTTGGCAATCAACTCCTTCAAACCTGGGTAATCCTGAGGTATGTCCTCTGCCTGCTTCCTCAACACAGGCTGACCATATACATAAATAGGTAATATCACTTGAAAATCTTATTTTGTTATTGTAATGCAGAATCTACTTTCTACGCACAGACTGCATATAATCCTGCAAGATAATGGTAGCACTGATCTCATCCACCAAGGCTTTGTTCTGCCTTGCCTTCTTCCTTAACCCACCGTCAATCATCGTCCGGTGGGCAATGACGGAAGTAAACCTCTCGTCATAATACTCAATGGGAATCTCCGGCACTGCTTTCCGCCAACGAGCAACGAACTGCCGCACGCGAGCTAAATTCTCACTGGGCTGTCCATTCGGCTGCATGGGTTCGCCGATAATGATCCGTTCCACTTCCTCACGGCGGATATATGCCTGGAGATAGTCGAAAAGTTCCGACGTAGCAACGGTCGCCAATCCCCCTGCAATAATTTGCAGGGGATCAGTGACTGCTAACCCCGTACGCTTCTTACCGTAATCTATCGAAAGGATACGTGCCACGTAAACGGCGGGTTATTTCTTGAAGAGCAACCAAGCATCAGGGTATTTGCTCCGGAACTGGTCACGTGACTGAACAGCCGAGCCCTTGCTATCGAAGGTGGATGCGACAACACGATACATGTTACGTGCAGAGTTGTAGGCAATCTGCGCATCATATCCAGCACTCTTCAAGGTGCTCTGCAATCCCTCTGCATTGGCTTTCAGAGAGAAAGAGCCAACCACCACGCTGTAGCTCTTCAACCCAGAACCACTGACCAGGGTGACATCCTCCGTACGAGTAGTCACATTGTCATAATTATCTGTTACCTTAGTCTCGGTGACAGGCTTTTCCGTAAGAGGAGTTACCACTGGAGCTTCTGTCTGTGCAGTCTCAGTCTGTTCCTGTGCCTGAGCCTTTTCATAGGCCTTACGATAGGCACTTTCCTTGCTGGCACCACAACTTGACAACGCTAAAGCTGCACACAAACCTGCGCACAAAACCATATATTTCTTCATGACTCTAAATGATATTGAGATTAAACTTATGTTTTATTTAATTCGCGAAATTACAAAATATCTGATAAAAACTGTCCAAATGTCCGCATAAAGTTTGTTAAATCAACGAAATACAATGATTTTAACAAAAAATGGCTTCCGTCATGATGGCGAATAGAGAAAGTTTTACTACATTTGCGAAAGTGTTTAGAACAATATGTTGAACCAATAATAATAGAATTATGAAGACATTAGGTTATATTGGAGCATTCCTCGGGGGTGCGATTGCCGGTGCTGCATTAGGCTTGTTGATGGCCCCAGAGAAGGGCTCAGACACGCGTACGAAGATTTCAGACGCAGTAGATAATTTTTGCGACAAGCATAATATCAAACTGAGCCGCAAGGAAGTGGATGACTTGGTAGATGATATCAAGGATGCTGCTACCGATGCAGCAGAATAAGGCAGGTAAATGTTCTCAAACGATAAGAACGTGGAAACCATCGGCCAGCTTGCCGAGGTCATCAAGCATTACATCGGGCTTCAGACGGAATACGTGAAGCTCGATGTAATAGAAAAGGTAGTACGCCTGCTGACGGTTGCGGTCATGACGCTGATCTTGTCACTGTTGTTGATCTTCGTCCTGATCTATCTGTCGTTTGCTGCTGCTTACGCCTTGGAACCGGTAGTAGGCCCAGCGGTTGCCTTTAGCATCGTTGCCGCCTTTTACCTGATCGTCCTGGTTTTGTTTGTCACGTTTCGGAAGAAATGGATTGAGCGTCCCTTGGTAAAGTTCTTAGCGAGTCTTTTAATGGAGAAATAAGCAATGGCAATGAACGAGAATAACGATATCTTATCCCACCAGCAGTATAAGTCCTTAGAAGAGATTCGCATGAGGAAAGAGAAGCTCAGGAACGACATCCAAAAGGATGATGAGCAAATCAAGAAATTGTGGGGTGACTTGTTTCATAAGCCCGACATGTTAGATGCCGCAACACCCTCTAAAAGGATTAGCGGGTTGGTAAACACCGGTGCAGGCATCTTGGACGGCCTGATTTTAGGTTGGAAGCTCTACCGGAAATTCTCCGGCAAGAACAGCTCTCTTTCCTTCTTTGGAAAGAAGAAGCGATAAAACGCCCTTTATCCCCGCTATACGACAGCCTTTTTAGTTAAAAAATATTATTATCTATTATATATTTGATTGAAACCATTGCAAATACAAAGATATTTCGTATCTTTGCAGTGTGTTTTTCATAGTATTAGATTTAAGGTTAACAAGGTTGGAGTACGGCGGTACTCCTTTTTTTATGTCTAAAGGATACTCGTGAAAGCCCAGCCTAAGGTTCTATTTGGATCACCTCGCCGTCATAGGCGAAATGGAAGCCCTCTGGCAAACGGCGGTTGGCATCGTCATGCAAGCCAATATGATGGGTTACATGGATCAAGTAAGTCTGCCGGGCTCCTATACGACGAGAGAATGCGATGGCATCATCCACCAATTGATGGCTATGGTGCGGCTTCTCAAAACGAAGCGCATTGACAACCAATACCTCAACGCCCTTGAGATACTTCATCTCGGCGGGATCGATCGTCTTCATGTCTGTGATATAAGCAAGCTTCCCAAAGCGATAGCCTAAAATGGGCAACCAGTCATGCATGACCTGCACGGGAAGGACATCCACATCTCCAATCTTCATCCTTTGATGGGGAACGACAGTATGTAATTTCAGCAAAGGCACGCCTGGATATAGTTTCTCCGTAAAGCAATAAGGCATCATCCGCTTCAGGCTGCTCACCGTGTCCACATTGCCATAGATATGGATATCACCGAATTTGCAATACGGGCGCAAGTCATCGATACCAGCCACATGGTCATAATGGCTATGCGTGAGAAGGACTGCATCTATCTTCCTGAACGCAAGAGGCAATAACTGTTGCCGGATGTCCGGACCACAATCGATCAGGATGCGCGTAGTTGTCGTCTCTAAGAGGGCGGCACAGCGTAAGCGATGATCACGAGGATCCATACTCCGACAGACTTCGCAATTACATCCCAACACCGGTACGCCACTGGATGTTCCTGTACCTAAAAGGGTGATCTTCATGCCTTAAGCCTTCCGTCTATTCATATACGTTCACCTCCGGATGGATCTCTATGCCAAACCTTTGGCGAACATCATGCTGGATGGCGTGCATCAAGGCCACTACCTCTTCTCCAGTAGCTCCTCCTCTATTCACTAAGACCAAAGCCTGCTTGTCATGGACACCTGCACGCCCCAAGGTCTTTCCCTTCCATCCACATTGGTCAATCATCCAACCTGCGGGAATCTTCTCATGTTCCGAATCTATCGTATAATGAGGCATTGCCGGGTATTGGGCAGCCAATTGCCTATATTTCTCTGTAGAGACAATGGGGTTCATAAAGAAGCTGCCAGCATTTCCTTGGACTTTTGGGTCAGGTAGCTTGGCATTCCGGATATCAATAATAACACTGCGCAATTCTGATGCCGTAGGCTGGCTAATCCCCATCTCCGATAACTTGGCACGGATATTTCCATAATCTAATCTTGGGGTAAAGACCTTGGACAATCGATAGGTAACTGCCGTAACCAAATACTTATCCTTCCATTCATGCTTGAACTTACTCTGTCGGTAGCTATATCCACAATCGCTATTCGAAAAAGACACTTTCCTGCCCGTGGCAATCTCCACGGCCTCTACAGTATCGATGATATCCTTTGCCTCTGCCCCATAAGCACCTATATTTTGGACAGCACTTGCTCCCACCTCTCCAGGGATCAAAGACAAGTTCTCCATGCCATGATATCCATGGCGAACCGCATCATCGACCACGTCATCAAAGGTAGTGCCTGCCCAGCACCTCAGATAAACAGCTTCTGACGAGTTATCCCGACCGGACACATTGATCTCCTTGCGATTCTCTGGCGTCACGACAATTCCTGGAAAGTCCTTGGTCAACAACAGATTGCTCCCTCCGCCCAAGATGAGCAGGGGCTGGCTGTCAGCCTGGAGAATCCGGGCAATCTCCACAGCTTCCTCCGTAGAAGCATACTCCAAGTACCGATTGCACTTGACATCAATGCCAAATGTATTATGGGATAGTAGACTATAATTTCTCAGGTCTTTCATCATCCATTGAATTTAACAAGTTTCCAACGCCCCCGAATTTTCTTAAACACCATTTGGGCTTCCATGCTATTGGAGATTCCCCGGGAAAGGAGGATCTTCCTGTTGCTTTCCTTATAGGTCTGCCCATAAATGATATTATATAGAATCCCGTGAGGAATCAGTTCCGGTTTAAAATCTGGCCATTGATCCGGAGTGATAATGCCAGTCTGGTCCTCATTGTCGTTGTCCGGGTCAGGACTGGTGAACTCCACCTCATCATTCATGCTTGCCACCTGGAAAGCACTGTCAACGGCAAACCGGGAATAGAACCGCATGAAAGATGCATTGTTGTTGGAAAACATCGGCTTGGTGTTGAGGGAAGTGAGCATCCATTGCCCATTCACGCGATTGAACACGAATTGTTTCACCTTCTTTGTCTTAAAGAAGATTTTCTCAATGACCACATGGTCAATAGTGGTATCCTTAGCCAAGTCCAACTGTCCCATATTGTCCAGGATCAACGTATAGTACCCCTGCCGCATGAAGAAATGTTCTATCTTCCACTGATTCTTCTCCATTTTCGTCACTAACTTGCCATTACTATAAACCGGCAAGGGAAATACGATCCTTTTATATTGCAGCTTCTTGTTTGCCGCGAAATTGAAGATAAAATCATCAAAGAGCTCGTCAGCGGCCTTTGGCATGGGCGTCTCTGCTATCAAATTATCCACGCTGTCTGCCGGAGTAGAATCAGATTGGATCGTGTCAATAGTGGTCGTGTCCACAGCAGGCTTCTTGTCAGAGCATCCTACTGTAGAAAAGCTAATCGTAGTGAGAACGACGAATACAATAAATAAAAGAGCACACTTTCTCATACTTTTATCATATCTATTTTTTATATGCCTCTCAAATTCCTGCAAAAGTACAATTTTATTTCGATATATTTCTTTTTTTACCATAAAAATATTACCTTTGCATCCAAATTAACAAGGCACCCCCCAAGCGGTGCTGAAGCTTTTTATCTATAAAGATAAGAATATGATACTCGACAAAATAGACGAACTTCTCAAAGAGGTAAGTAACCTTTCTGCAAAGAATGCAGAGGATGTTGAACGGTTAAGGCTGAAATATCTCAGCAAAAAGGGTGAGATCAACGCGCTTATGGCTGATTTCCGCAATGTTGCGGCAGACCAAAAAAAGGCCGTGGGCATCAAGATCAATGAACTGAAGCAAAATGCCATTTCCAAAATCAATGAACTCAAGGAACAGGCAGAGACAGCCCAGGCAGAGAGCGATGACATCGATTTGACCCGTACCGCATATCCAATCCAGTTAGGAACTCGCCATCCGCTTACCATTGTCAAGAATCAAATTATCGATATTTTCCAAAGAATGGGATTCTCCTTAGCGGAAGGTCCTGAGGTAGACGATGACAAGCATGTGTTTACCATGCTGAATTTCGCGGCTGACCATCCTGCGCGAGACATGCAAGATACGTTTTTCATTGAGAAGAACCCCAATGATGTGACAAAGAATATCTTGTTACGCTCTCATACGAGTGGTGACCAAAGCCATTATATGGAGTGCCACCAGCCTCCTTTGCGTATTCTCTGCCCAGGCAGGGTCTATCGTAACGAGGCGATCAGTGCCCGTGCGCATTGCTTTTTCCATCAGGTAGAAGGATTGTATGTCGATAAGAACGTGTCATTCACGGACTTGAAGCAGGTACTTCTGACCTTCGCCCGCGAGATGTTCGGACCAGACACGAAGATCCGCCTGCGCCCAAGTTACTTCCCCTTCACAGAGCCCAGTGCTGAGATGGATATCTCATGCAATATTTGTGGGGGCAAGGGATGTGCATTCTGCAAACATACCGGATGGGTAGAGATCTTAGGATGCGGGATGGTTGACCCGAATGTCTTGGAAGCATGTGGCATCGACAGTACTGTCTATACGGGCTATGCCTTTGGTATGGGCGTAGAACGCATCACGAACCTGAAATATCGCGTAGCCGACCTACGTATGTTCTCCGAGAACGATGTTCGTTTCTTGCGTGAATTCGAAAGTGCCAACTAAGGTGTTGGCTAAACATAGCTTTGCGAAAGAGGGCGATCAATCTGATCATCCTCTTTTTTTCTTTCATACAGCATCATAGGAAGCAATCCCTTTCCAGCGTTACGCTGTAACCGACAACACAAAAAGATAATCGGATAAGCGATTGAAGAACCTTAATATCCCTGGATTGATCGGATAGGTACGGTTCAGCGACCATAGCCGTCTTTCCACCGTTCGGGTTCTACTTCGTGCCACATGCAAGATCGCCTTGGCTGGGATATCACCAGGGACGACAAACTGAAAATTCCCCTTCGCTGACAACTCGTCCATACGCTGTTCTAAGGTCTTCGTCAGATTGTCAAGGTCTTGGTGGAAGTCTGGAGAGCAAGAAGAAGGCAATGTCGCAATCCAGCTCATCATATCCATGAGCATGAGCTGTATCTTTCGTATTCCATCCTCATCAGGGCGCACGGGCTGGAAAGAAGCTCTGACCATGCCCAACAGCGAGTTCAGTTCATCAATCTCTCCATTGGCCTCAATCCGCGGGTCATCCTTGGGTACCCGTTGCCCATCCCTTAATCCGGTGATTCCCTGATCACCACTTTTTGTATAGATCATACTATTTGTTTTTAGCTATTACATAAATGATCACTGGTGCCCCCAACAAAGGAGTGACCGCATTCAGGGGAATGACTCCTGATGTTCCTGGCAGATAGCAAACCAAATTGCAGATCAGCGCCATGGCAGCCCCAGCCAACAGAGTCGCAGGCATCAGCAAGCGATGGTTTTCCGTTCCCAACAATAATCTGGCAATATGGGGCACTGCAAGTCCAATAAAGGCAATCGGACCACAAAACGCTGTGGTAATGGCCGTGAGCAATCCTGTCACGACCAAAAGCCAATTACGGACCCTCCTTGTGTTGATACCAAGGTTCTCTGCATATTCCTCACCTAAAAGCAGGGCATTCAAGGGCTTGATCAGGGTGATGGAAGCCATCAATCCCAAGAGTGTGACAATACTAAAGAGAGGAATCTGCGACAAGGACACTCCTCCGAAATTTCCCATGCCCCATATCATATACGACTTTACTCCCTCTTCAGTCGCGAAGAAATTAAGCAAAGTGATGACCGAAGAGGCAAGGTAACCAATCATGATGCCAATAATCAGCAACATGACAGAATTACGGACCCACGTGGAGAAGAAGAAAATAATACCCGTTACCGCCATTGCCCCTATGAATGCAGCAAGCAGGATCGCTGCGAATCCCGTAGCCGTAAGGCTACCTGCTGACATGCTGCCCCCAAACATCAACATGACCAATGCCACGCCAAGCCCTGCCCCACTGTTGATCCCAAAGATAGAAGGACCTGCCAAGGGATTCCTAAAAGCGGTTTGCAACATCAGACCGCTGACAGAAAGAGCTGCCCCACACAAGGTTGCAGTAATCGCCTGGGGAAGGCGCGACTCTATGATAATAAACCTCCAACTCTCCCGTTCACCCACATTCCCCAACAGGATAGACAGGGTATCACGGATGGGTATCCTTACAGTACCAAACAAAATGTTGAGCACAAAGAGGATAACGACTCCTGCACCCAACATCAAGCTGTATCTGAATCCTTTCTTCAACCTTAATTACTTCTTCTTCCCAAATATACCTTTCACAAACCCACTGATCTTTTTGCCCGACCGTTTGACAGCCTTGGAGACACTCTGCGTGACATTCGTGCCCACGCTATCAATTTTATCCGCGAACTGATTGGTGCGCCCTACCGTTGTCGCTTTCAGATAGCGCGTACGATATTCCGTATAATCAGACAACTGGTCATCCGTCATCTTCTCCTTATAGGTATTGTGATAGTCAGCCGTCATCTGGTCGAAGATGACGTTCAGAGAATCAATCTTTGTCGCATTCAAGGTCGTTTTATCTATCTTCTCGACATTCGTCACAAAAGACTCATACTTCTTTAAGTATGCAGTAGCGTCGGTCTGAGCCTGAACAGCTAAACATAACAGTCCTAAGCACCCTATCATCCATAATCTTTTCATTGTTCCAAAGTAATTGAATTTAACATACTTGCCCCTTGAGAGAGGAGATTAATTGCCCAAAGATAAGAATAAAAATGAAAAGTATATGATATTTCTCCTAAAAAAATACGCTATTTAAGAAAAAATCACTATATTTGCAGCAGAATAATTATTAAATTAAACAATCATGTATACAGGCCTAATCGGATTTATCCTGTTGTTCGTTATTGCTCTCATTGGATGGGGCATTTCGGAAGCCAAGTACAAGACCATCAACTTCACAAGGTCAGAAGCTGATTTGGATGAGCAAGCTGAACTGGATGAGGCTGCAAAGCGCAACGGTTATCAAGAAATGAATATCCGTGATGTAAAGAAGACGCTGTGTATCAAAGGATATAAAGCCATCTAAACAGGATAAAAGTATTATTGAAACAAACATGGGCGGATGCTGTTCAGGCGTTCCGCCCATATTGTTTTCTATAACTTCCGGTTCTTCTTGAGCTTGTTCCTCACTGGGTTTGCATAGATGCCTAAGAAGATATCTTTCAGCACATCTGGTTCCGTGATATCAAAACTGTTCAGATGTGCCATGTGATGGATAAAGGCTTCCCGTTCCTTCTCTGTGTACTTATCACGGTAAATCTCCTGCCCATAGCGCAAGTCATGGGCAATGAAATTATTGGGATACAAGACATACGCATCGATAATCCGTTCATCCATGAGTGCTGCGACCCGTTTATGGTACTCATTATTGGTACAATCATAATAGCTCATCAGGTCGAACTTCGTAATCGGGCGGCAGAACGTAATATTGACATGTCCCTTACGCTGGATAATACCGGTCAGGATGCTGTTCAGATCCTCACCCGGTTTCTTGACATATTTCTCAAACCGAGATTCATAAAGTTCAAGAGCCTTGAGAATATCACAGGATTCCCACTCATAGCTCACGCTTACCGGTACGATATGGAGGTCGGCCAACGCCTTGATCTTATCTTTCGGCTCACTCATACAGAACATTTTGATGATCCCTTGATCGGTATGGTCATTTCCATCCTTCGTGCGCCCATTTCGCTGCGCGATCCACACGCTCTCATGCTTCTGGGTTATATCATAGCGAATATAGTCGGAAAGGTGGCGACTGCTCATATAAAAGTCTTTCATGTTACCCCCTCTTTCTACCCGGAACATCTTATTTACTTTCCCAATATCGATGATGAGGGGTGAAGACATGAGGTTGGCGCCAAAGGTAATCTCTGAGGTTTCACATCCACACTTTACTAAGACATATTGAAGAAGACTGGCATCTAAGAAGATATCGCGGTGATTACTGACAAAGAGATATTTCTTGCCGGGCTCAAGTTGGTCTGTCCCCCGGTATGTAAAATGTGAGATACTCCGTCGGATCACCTGTTCATTGACTTGCATCATGACCGTATGCTGGAAATCCCGGGAGGTCTTGCATTGAGATACCATCTCCTTGACTTCCTCTAACGGACGATCTGGGAACACGTACGAGGCGAGCAAGGGGAAGAAACTGCTGTTTACCAACCGGTCAATGGCGGCTGGTACTTCTTCGTCGTAATAAGGACGAATATCATCAAAAGGACTGGGTTGTATCATTTTCTTATTCTTTTTCTTTACGTATATACTGAATCCACTTCTCCAACCAATGATTTTTGCTCACCCCAAAGCCGTGGCCACCAGTTGGATAAGGAACATAAAGATGATCCTTATGGTAAATGGTCAGGGCTGAGTCAAGCAATTCACTATTATGGAACTTAACGATAGGATCATCTTTGCAGTTGGTGATGAACACGGGGCAATCGATCAATTGGGCGTGTAATTCCATGGAAAGGGAATCACGCATCACGGGATCATTTTTCTTATACTCTCCTAACAATCCTCTTCGGGAGCGTCGATGGGTACAGGGCGCGGTGAAAGACACGACTGGATAGACCGCAGCTACGAAAGCAGGTCGCAGGGAAATCTCTGGGACAATACCTAATGGCGCGAGGAAGTTCGTACGATAGTATTCCGC
>CAJLYG010000053.1 GCA_905210845.1 uncultured Prevotella sp. | reverse complement strand
TGCAGATGCCCTATGACACCCTTCTGCTGAGTGTCGTGCTCTTTGTGGTGCTCCCGCTCATTGCAGGAATCATCACGCGCACGACCGTCGTCAAGCGTAAGGGCAAGGAGTATTTCGAGCAAGTCTTCGTTCATAAGTTCGACAGATACACCACTGCCGGACTGCTCCTCACGCTCATCATCCTCTTCTCCTTCCAAGGCGAGACCATTCTCCGTAACCCACTCCACATCGTGCTCATTGCCATGCCGCTCATTCTCCAGACCTATCTCATCTTTGCAGTTGCCTACGGCTGGGCCAAGGCATGGCACCTGCCTTACGACATTGCTGCCCCTGCCGGAATGATTGGAGCTTCCAACTTCTTCGAGTTGGCTGGGGCAGTAGCCATTAGCCTCTTCGGATTGCAGAGTGGCGCAGCATTGGCCACCACCGTTGGCGTACTCACCGAAGTGCCCATCATGCTTTCATTGGTCAAGATAGCCAAGGCGACGAAGACAAAATTCTCAAGATAAATACGAAAAAAGCCGGTACCATCAGCTTTCATGCAGATGATACCGGTCCTACACAATTTCGTTGTCAAGTTAAAGGTCACTATCTTCCAACTGAAACAAATCGTTAACTGGCTTTCCAAAGACTTTCGATAACTTCAGGGCCAAGATCGTAGACGGTGTATAACGTTCCGACTCAATGGCATTGATGGTTTGTCGGCTGACACCGATTTCCTCTGCAAGTTGCTGCTGAGTAATTCTATGAATGGCTCGTTCAACACGGATATTGTTCTTCATCGTTACTCTTCCTTACTCTTTACTGATAGATATTTTCATCTTGCGGAGTTCCCAGTGGAAACGGAGAATGAACAGAAGGAAAATAAACATACCCTGATAAATGAGTATGTAAACCCAACTATATCCATAAACAAGCAAGTCTAACGCTACAAACAGTATCGTGTTGGCAGTGAATGCCCACATAAGAGAGCGCAGACGCAACAGTAGCGTCATCTCGTCTTCTTTCCTCAATGCCGACATTGCGATAAAATAAAGTCCTAAGAACCCTGTGATCATCTCTATCTCATCATACCATGAGTCGTTGGACATGATGAAACCTGTGCCAAAGATCCTAACGGGGATGACCGAGATTACCTTTGACGAGAAAGTAGGCAGAACATCTGAAAAATCAAGAATGCTTACCAGTAATGCGACTCCGACTAACACCCACCCAATCGCATAGAAGCGATGTGGTAAAAGAAAATACTTTTTCATAATTCATCTGTATTAATAAAACGTACTGTAATGTAAATAATGCCGCAAAAGTAAAGCATACTTTACATATTGACAAATAAAACAGACTAAAAGTAATACAAACTTAACATAAAATAACAGATATAGTAGATTCCAGCAGATGATATGGTAGTTTCTATCGCCCATGACAGTGATTAAAAATGGAGTCACCCACGTCACGTTTGGTGCTGGATTTCATTTGCAATCAGGTTCATTGGTCCTTGACTTTAATAGATACTAAAACCATGTTCCTTACAATAGTCAATGGCGGGCTGGTAGCTCTGTGCAGTAGCCTTGTGGATCCATTTCAAGCCAAGCTTCTTGTCTGGCTTCACCCCACGGCCATTCAAATAAAGCCAACCGGTGCAGAACTGTGAGAATGGGTCTCCTGAGTTCGCAGCAAGCTCATACCAGAATGCAGCCTCTGTCTCATCATGCGGCAGTCCGTCACCGTTCCAATAATCAGCCCCGAGATTCTTCATGCTCTGTACATGTCCTTGCCATGCAGCCTCCATCCACCATTTATTGGCTTTCTCATGATTTTCTTCTATCCCTTTGCCAAGATAATAAGCATTGGCAAGGTTGACTTGCGACTGCATATCGCCCTTGTTCGCTGCCTTCAGGTACCACTCACATGCCTTCTCATCGCTTTGGGCTATGCCGTCTCCTTTGTAATAGCATTCAGCAACATTGTAGCAAGCGTAGGTATCGCCAAGCTCCGCAGCCTTCAGATACCACTGGAATGCCATGGCATGGTCTTCCACAACCCCTTTGCCGGTATGGTAGCACACGCCGAGGTTGTTCATTGCCATCACATCGCCTTCGTTGGCGGCCTCGCGGTATCTCTTTGCTATATCACGGTCTTTCTGCATGCGTTTAGCCTTTAATGGTGGTCAAAGTTACATAATAAAATCCGAACCAATGCAAATGATTCCATTATTTTGGCAAAAAATAGGATCCGACGAGCCGATGTCTCAGGAAAAAGCCTCGCAAAAGGTCATCTCACGCCTCGTAAAAGGCCATCTCAAGCCTCGCAAAAGGTCATCTCACACCTCGCAAAAGGTCATCCATCAGGAGGCAAAAGGTCACCTCCTGCATTTCCGCCTGGCGATGCCTATGTAGTTGTGCTTGCCACAAGGAAGAAAGCCTTGCAAGGACAAATATTCCATGAAGGAGCGGAAGAAAAGATAATTTATTTGCGCGTTTCATGATTTTATTGTAAATTTGCAACCAAAACAAGAGGTATTCATACATTGATTGAGAAGCATATTGTTTTAGAAGACATTGACCCCGTAGTATTCTATGGCGTAAATAATGGTCATCTTCAAATGATTAAATCTTTGTTTCCCAAACTGCGGATTGTGGCAAGAGATAATGTCATTCGTGTGTTGGGAGATGAAGAGGAGATGTGCAAGTTTGAAGAAAACATTGAGACCATGCGTAAGCACGTTCTGAAGTTCAACTCCATTTCGGAAGAAGACATCCTCGACATTATCAAGGGCAAGAAGACGAAGGAAGAAGGGACCAAGGGCGTGGTGGTATACAGCATCTCCGGCCGTCCGATCAAGGGGCGTTCCGAAAACCAGCAGAAGTTGATTGATGCCTTCGAGGAGAGCGACATGATCTTCGCCGTTGGTCCGGCAGGGACAGGAAAGACCTATCTCAGTATAGCCCTTGCGGTGAAGGCCCTGAAAGAAAAGACTGCCAAGAAGATCATCCTGAGCCGTCCGGCCGTAGAGGCAGGCGAGAAATTAGGTTTCCTCCCCGGGGACATGAAAGACAAGATAGACCCCTACTTACAACCGCTCTACGATGCCTTAGAGGACATGATACCTGCCACGAAGCTCCAGAACATGATGGAAAAGCACACCATCCAGATCGCCCCCCTCGCCTTTATGCGAGGAAGGACGCTGAGCGATGCCGTCGTGATCCTCGACGAGGCGCAGAATACCACGACAGCCCAGATCCGGATGTTCCTCACCCGCATGGGATGGAACACCAAAATGATCATCACCGGAGACATGACACAGATCGACCTCCCACACGACCAGAAAAGTGGCCTGCGCGAAGCCTTAGCTATCTTAGGCGACATCGAGGGGATCTCCGTCATCAAATTAGGGCAAAAGGACATCGTCAGGCACAAGCTCGTCACTCGCATTGTCAACGCTTACGATGCCTATGACAAGAAACGGAAAGACGAGCTGGAGAAGAAGAAAAGAGAACAGAAGGTTTAAATTTAAAGATTGAATAAACGATGAAAGCTTTAACTCAGACAGATTTCCATTTTGATGGACAGAAAAGTGTTTATCATGGTAAAGTACGTGATGTCTACAACATCAACGACGACCTGATGGTCATGGTCGCAACCGACAGAATCTCTGCCTTCGACGTGGTCCTCCCTAAAGGTATTCCATTCAAGGGACAGGTCTTGAACCAGATTGCCGCGAAGTTCTTGGATGCGACCAGCGACATTTGTCCAAACTGGAAGTTGGCTACCCCAGACCCGATGGTCACCGTTGGGCTGAAATGTGAAGGTTTCCGCGTCGAGATGATCATCCGCTCCATCCTGACCGGGTCCGCATGGCGTGCCTACAAGGAAGGTGAGCGTGAGCTTTGCGGCGTCAAGTTACCGGAAGGAATGCGCGAGAACCAACGCTTCCCGGAGCCTATCATCACCCCGACCACAAAAGCCGATGAGGGGCATGACATGAATATCTCCCGCGAGGAGATCATCAAGCAGGGTATTGTCAGTGCCGAGGACTATGCCCTCATGGAAGACTATACAAGAAAGCTTTTCAAGCGCGGACAGGAGATCGCTGCCCAGCGAGGACTGATCCTCGTGGATACGAAATACGAGTTTGGCAAACGGGACGGTAAGGTTTACCTGATCGACGAGATCCATACCCCGGACTCCAGCCGCTATTTCTATGCAGATGGCTATGAGGAAAAGTTCGAGAAGGGGGAGCCGCAGAAACAACTGTCCAAGGAATTCGTACGCCAATGGCTCATCGAGCACAACTTCATGAACCGCCCAGGCGATGTGATGCCAGAGATCACCGACGAATACGCGGAGAGCGTTAGCAACCGGTACATCGAGCTCTACGAGCATATCACAGGCGAGAAATTTGACAAGACCGTTGAGGAAGGCGACATCGCTGCCCGTATCGAAAGGAACGTAAGCAACTATCTGGCTTCGAGGAAATAAGGAACCGACCGTTGGTCCCATCGTAACCGATTATGTATCAGCAGGAAAAGATAAAGCCTTACGACGGACAAGGCGACAAGGGGAAACTGGTAGAGGCGATGTTCGACAACATCGCTCCTACCTATGACACCTTGAACCACCGCCTGTCGTGGGACATTGACAAAGGCTGGAGGAAGCGTGCCATCAGGCAGCTTCTTCCCTACCATCCCCAAACCCTCTTGGATGTGGCAACGGGGACAGGTGACTTCGCGATCCTTTCCGCCCGACTGCTACATCCCCAGAAGTTAGTGGGAGCTGACATCTCGGAAGGGATGATGGGAATCGGGCGAGAGAAAGTCAGGAAAGAAGGACTGGAAGACATTATCTCCTTCCAGAAAGAAGACTGCATGGAAATGACCTTCGATGACAATACCTTCGATGCGGTCACGGCAGCCTTTGGCATCCGTAATTTCCAGGACCTCGACCAAGGACTGAAGGAAATCTGCCGCGTCCTGAAGAAGGGCGGGCACCTGAGCATCGTGGAGCTGACAGAGCCCGTACGCTTCCCCATGCGACAGTTGTTCCGCATCTACTCGCACACTGTTCTGCCTCTCTATGGAAGGATGATCTCCAAGGACAGAAGCGCATACCAGTACCTGACCGCTACCATTGAGGCTTTCCCACAAGGAGAACAGATGATGGGAATCCTCAAGAAAGCAGGCTTCTCCAAGATGAGTTTCAAGAGACTCACATTCGGGATCTGCACCATGTACATGGCTGAGAAATGAGAATCAGGCAAATATAATATATTGAACTATGGACAAATATGGATTAATCGGATACCCTTTAGGGCATTCATTTTCAATCAGCTACTTCAACGAGAAGTTCGCCAATGAAGGGATTGACGCGAAGTACATCAACTTTGATATCCCCGACATCAAAGACCTGACTGAGATTCTCGACTCTAATCCTGAGTTAAAGGGACTGAATGTTACCATCCCTTACAAGCAACAAGTTTTGGGATACCTCGACTACATCAGCCCTGAAGCCCGCTCCATTGGTGCCGTGAACGTGATCCGGGTGGTCCACAAAGGGAAGAAAGTCTTTCTTCGCGGTTACAACAGTGATGTCATCGGATTCACGAAAAGCATTGAACCTTTACTTGAACCGAGCCATAAGAAGGCACTGATCTTAGGTACCGGCGGTGCATCAAAAGCCATCAACTATGGGCTGAAGTCATTAGGCATTGAGACCTTGTTCGTCAGTCGCTACGAGCGCCCCAATACCATTCAGTACCAATCGATCACGCCGGAGATGGTACATGAATACCAGGTAATTGTCAATTGCACCCCCGTGGGCATGTATCCCCATGCGGACGAGTGCCCAGAGCTACCCTATGATGCCATGGACAGCCATAACCTGCTCTACGACCTGATCTACAACCCCGACGAGACCTTGTTCATGAAGAAAGGGATCGAACACGGTGCCACGGTCAAGAATGGCTTAGAGATGTTGCTGCTGCAAGCATTCGCCAGTTGGGAGTTTTGGAATGGGAAGGAGCAATCCTAATCCCTTTTTTATGATTTGCATAATCATTTACAGAAGATGAATAACAGATATATGATGCGCGGTGTCTCAGCCGCCAAGGAAGACGTACACAACGCCATTAAGAATATAGACAAAGGTATTTTCCCACAGGCATTCTGCAAGATTATCCCGGATGTCCTCGGAGGGGATCCGGAATACTGCAACATCATGCATGCAGACGGTGCCGGGACCAAGTCGTCATTAGCCTACATGTACTGGAAGGAAACAGGCGACCTCAGCGTGTGGAAAGGCATTGCGCAAGATGCCATCGTCATGAACACCGACGACCTGCTCTGCGTAGGTGCCGTGGATAACATCCTCGTGTCCAGCACGATCGGGAGAAACAAGATGCTTGTTCCCGGAGAGGTAATCTCTGCCATCATCAATGGTACAGACGAGCTACTCGCCGACCTGAGGAAAATGGGCATTGGCATTTGGCCCACGGGAGGAGAGACCGCAGACGTAGGCGACCTGGTGCGCACGATCATTGTCGACTCCACGGTCACCTGCCGCATGAAGCGCAAAGATGTCATCGACAACGCACATATCCAACCAGGAGACGTGATCGTCGGACTGTCCTCAACGGGGCAAGCCACCTATGAAAACCGGTATAATGGCGGCATGGGAAGCAACGGGCTGACCAGTGCACGGCATGACGTGTTTGCCAAATACCTCAAGGAGAAATATCCGGAAAGCTACGATCATGCCGTACCAGAGGAGTTAGTCTATTCCGGGAAATATCAGCTGACCGATCCGATCGAGGGCACTCCCGTCAACGCAGGGCAATTAGTGCTCTCTCCCACCCGCACCTATGCCCCAGTGATCAAGAAGCTCCTGGATGAGCTTCGGCCGGAGATCCATGGGATGGTACACTGCACGGGTGGCGCACAGACCAAGGTCCTGCATTTCGTGGGAGACAACTGCAAAGTAGTGAAGGACAACATGTTCCCCGTTCCACCATTGTTCCGCGCCATCCACGACTGTAGCGGGACCGACTGGAAGGAAATGTATCAGGTCTTCAATATGGGACACCGCATGGAGATCTACGTACGTCCAGAAATAGCAGACCAGGTGATCGCCATCAGCAAGGCATTCAACATTGACGCACAGGTAGTAGGACATATCGAGGAAGGCAAGCGCTCGCTGACCATCCTATCAGAATTTGGAGAATTCAACTATTAATTATGGCTGAAAATAACATATTAGAGAAATTAGACGGCTTAGAAAGCAGGTATGAGGAAGTGTCAACGCTGATCACCGACCCGGAGGTCATCGCCGACCAAGCCCGGTATGTCAAGCTCACCAAGGAATATAAGGATTTGGGCGACATCATGGATGCGCGCAAGCGATACGTGGCTTGCTTAGAAGGGATCAAGGAGGCAAAGGACATCCTTGTCAACGAGAACGACCCTGACATGAAGGAAATGGCACGCGAGGAACTTGCAGAGAACGAAGAACTCCAGCCAAAATTAGAGGAGGAGATCAAGATCCTGCTCGTACCCAAGGACCCAGAGGATGCCAAGAACGTCCAAATGGAAATCCGTGCGGGTGCTGGGGGCGACGAGGCTGCTCTCTTCGCCGGTGACCTGTTCAACATGTACAAGAAATACTGTGAGTCGAAAGGATGGTCATTGTCAGTGACCAGTGAGTCGGACGGTGCCGTTGGAGGATTCAAGGAAATCGACTTTGCGGTCAGTGGGACCGATGTCTATGGTACCTTGAAATAGGAGTCGGGCGTCCACCGCGTCCAGCGTGTCCCCGCCACGGAGACCCAAGGGCGCATGCATACCTCCGCCGCCACAGTGGCCGTGCTGCCAGAGGCGGACAAATTTGAGGTACATATCAACGAAGGCGACATCAAATGGGATACCTTCCGCAGCTCAGGGGCAGGTGGACAGAACGTCAATAAGGTAAGCTCTGGCGTACGCCTCCGCTATCCATGGAAGAACCCCTATACGAATGAGGTAGAGGAAATCCTCATCGAATGTACGGAGACCCGTGACCAGCCAAAAAACAAGGAGCGTGCCCTGAGTAGGTTGTACACCTTCATCTACGACAAGGAACACACCAAATACGTCAACGACATCGCATCCCGCAGGAAGAGCTTGGTCTCCACGGGCGACCGTTCGGCCAAGATCCGAACCTATAACTTCCCACAGGGGCGAGTCACCGACCACCGTATCGGCTATACCACACACGACCTCCAGGGCTTCCTCAACGGCAATATCCAGGACATGATCGACGCACTGACCGTCGCGGAGAATGCAGAGAAGATGAAAGAATCAGAACTATAGGGATCATATCAAAACAAAATCGACATGACAAGAGAAGAATTGACAAGACAGATTTTCGCCAAGAAGAGTTTCCTTTGCGTGGGTCTTGACACAGACATACAGAAGATACCGGCTTCCTTGCTCAAGGAGGAGGATCCTATCTTCGCTTTCAACAAGGCCATTATCGACGCCACGGCCCCCTACTGCGTTGCCTACAAGCCCAACTTGGCTTTCTATGAGGCATCCGGCATCAAGGGAATGATGGCATTCGAGAAGACCATTCACTACCTGAAGGAAAAGTACCCCCAACATTTCATCATTGCCGACGCCAAGCGCGGTGACATCGGGAACACATCAGCGATGTATGCCCGCACGTTCTTCGAACAATATGACTTAGATGCTTTGACCGTCGCTCCTTACATGGGAGAGGACAGTGTCAAGCCTTTCCTCAACTATCCTGGCAAATGGGTGATCCTACTTGCCCTGACCAGCAATAAGGGATCTCACGACTTCCAATTGACTGCAGACGCCGAAGGCGAGCGTTTGTTCGAGAAAGTACTGAAGAAATCGCAGGAATGGGGAAACGCTGACAACATGATGTACGTCGTGGGTGCTACCCAAGGAGAGATGTTCAAGGAAATCCGCAAGTGCGCCCCACATCATTTCCTATTAGTGCCCGGCGTGGGCGCACAGGGCGGAAGCCTGCAGGAAGTATGCAAGTACGGCATGATTGCCGACTGTGGACTGATCGTCAACAGCAGTCGTGGCATCATCTATGCCAGCCATGGAGATGACTTTGCAGAAGTGGCCGCCCAAAAGGCTGAGGAACTGCAACGCCAGATGGCAGTGGAACTGGAGCGGATATAAACATCCCCTTCCATTCTTGCCAGCAAAAGACAAAAGGACACATGAAGGATTCGAAAATCATCAACGATCCGGTATTCGGATTCATCAAGATACCGGAGGGACTGTTGCTCAACATCGTGAAGCACCCTTTGATGCAAAGGTTGGGACGCATCAGGCAACTGGGACTGGCCTCAGTCGTCTACCCCGGTGCACAGCATACGAGGTTCCAACATTCCCTCGGTGCCTTTCACCTCATGAGTGAGGCAATCCTCTCCTTGCAGCAGAAAGGCATCTTCATCTTCGACAGCGAGGCAGAAGCCATGCAGGCCGCCATCCTGATGCACGACATCGGGCACGGGCCTTTCTCCCATGTCTTGGAGAACACCCTGATCCGCGGTATCACCCACGAGGAGATATCCTTGCTGATGATGGAACAAATCAACCGGGAGATGAACGGGGAGTTGAACCTGGCGATGAAGATATTCAAGGACGAGTATCCCAAACGGTTCCTTCACCAACTTATCAGCAGTCAGTTGGACATGGACCGTCTTGACTACCTGAGAAGAGACAGCTTTTTCACGGGTGTCACGGAAGGCAATATCGGATCGGCACGCATCATCAAGATGCTCAATGTCGTGGATGACAATCTCGTCGTGGAATCCAAGGGCATCTATTCCATAGAGAACTACTTGACCTCCCGCCGCCTGATGTACTGGCAGGTGTATCTCCATAAGACTACGGTAGCATACGAGAAAGTACTGGTCAACGTGCTCAACCGTGCCAAGATGTTAGCAAGGCAAGGAAAAGAACTCTTTGCCACCCCGCCCTTACATTATTTCCTCTATCATGATACCGATGCCTTGTCCTTCCATGAGAATCCGGAAGCTCTCCAAAACTATGAACTATTAGACGACAATGATATCTGGAGCAGCGTCAAGGTATGGATGGGGAATGAAGACAAGATCCTTTCCACCTTGGCCCGGGACCTAGTTGAAAGGAATATTTTCAAGGTAGAAGTCAGAGAAGAGCCTATCAGCACGGAAGAGACCGAAGAGATCCTTCTACGGCTTGCACGGCAATATCAGGTGCCCGTAGAAGATGCCCGCTTCCTGATGAGCGTGAATACCATTCAAAAAGACATGTATGACGTCAATGATGACCACATCTCTATTCTTTACAAAGATGGGACCATCAAAGACATCGCAGAAGCCTCCGAACTCCTGAATGTATCCTTATTATCCAAAAAAATTCGCAAATATTACATCTGTTATCAACGTAATTGAATATAATTTGCTATATTTGCAAAATTAAATCAATCAGATTGGTATAAAATGGAGTTTACCGCGAAACAAATTGCCCAGTTCATTCAGGGCAGAGTAGAAGGTGACGAGAACGCCACCGTCCACACATTTGCTAAAATAGAAGAAGGGATTCCGGGAGCCATCTCTTTCCTCTCGAACCCGAAATATACCCACTATATTTACAATACGGAGTCGAGTATTGTCCTCGTGGATGAGCGCGTAGAGCTGGAGCATCCAGTCAAGGCAACGTTGATCCGGGTAAAGGATGCCTACGAAAGCGTTGCCAAGTTGCTGCAACTTTATGAGTCGTCCAAGCCTAAGAAAACGGGTATTGATCCCTTAGCTTTCATCTCACCGTCTGCCAAGATTGGAAAGGACTGCTATATCGGCGCCTTTGCCTATATCGGTGATCATGTCGTGATCGGAGAAGGCTCTCAAGTCTACCCTCATACGACCATCTACGATGGCGCAAAGGTAGGAAATGACTGCCTGATCTATCCCAATGTATCCATCTACCACGACTGTCACATCGGCAACCATGTCATTATCCATTCCGGGGCAGTCATTGGTGCCGACGGGTTCGGGTTCGCCCCATCCCCAGAAGGCTATGACAAGATTCCGCAAATCGGTATCGTTACCGTTGAGGACAATGTAGAGATAGGTGCCAACACTTGCATCGACCGTTCCACGATGGGTAGCACCTATATCCGAAAAGGAGTGAAATTAGATAACCTTATCCAGGTTGCTCACAATGTCGAGATTGGCGAGAATACCGTTATGGCAGCCCAAGGCGGCATTGCCGGGAGCACGAAGATCGGCTCTTGGTGCATGTTCGGCGGGCAAGTAGGAACGGCTGGGCACATCAAGGTAGCAGACAAGACAAGTGTTGGCGCGCAAGCTGGCATCGCAGGAGCGGTCAGGAAGCCTGGTACTACTATCATAGGCTCCCCGGCATGGGATGCCAAGGGATTCATGAAGTCAGCGGCGGTCTTCCGGCATTTAGACGAAATGTACAAAACCGTCAACGAGATGAAAAAGGAAATAGAAATTCTTAAGCAGAAATAAGATATATATGTCGAAGCAAAAGACTTTAAAAGGCAGTTTCTCTCTCTTTGGGAAGGGATTGCATACAGGATTGAGCCTTACAGTTACGTTCAATCCAGCACCAGAGAATACAGGATTAAGAATACAGCGCATAGATTTAGAAGACCAGCCCACCATCACTGCCATCGCAGAACATGTCGTTGAGACCCAGCGCGGTACGGTATTGGCAGAGAATGACGTCAGGGTATCCACTGTAGAGCATGGGATGGCTGCGCTCTATGCGATGGGTGTCGACAACTGCCTGATACAGGTGAATGGCCCTGAGTTCCCGATCTTGGACGGCTCTGCAGAAATGTACGTGCAGAAAATACAAGAGGTAGGGCTCGTTGAGCAGAATGCCCAGAAAGACTATTATATCATCCGGCACAAGATTGAAGTGAAGGATGACACCGGTTCGTGTATCACGATCCTTCCTGACGATGAATTCAGCCTGACCGCCATGTGCTCCTTCGATTCGAAGTTCATCAACAGTCAGTTTGCCTCTTTGGACAAAATGGAAGACTTCCCTACAGAGATCGCACCGGCGCGCACCTTTGTTTTCGTACGAGACATCGAGCCACTGTTGCAAGCCAACCTGATCAAGGGTGGCGACTTGGACAATGCCATTGTCATTTATGAACGGGAGACCTCACAGGAACTGCTGGACCAATTAGCCGACCAGTTGAAAGTCCCACACATGGATGCAAAGAAATTAGGCTATATCCAGCATAAGCCATTAGTATGGGAGAATGAATGTACCCGTCATAAGCTATTAGATATCATTGGGGATATGGCATTGATCGGCAAGCCGATCAAGGGACGTATCATTGCAACCCGTCCCGGGCACACCATTAACAATAAGTTCGCGCGCCTGATGCGACGGGAGATCCGCAAGCATGCTGTCCAGGCACCAGTCTATAACCCGAACGAGGAACCCGTCATGGACAATAACCGCATCCGGGAACTGCTTCCCCACCGCTATCCCATGCAATTAGTGGACAAAGTCATTGCCTTGGGTCCGACCAGTATTGTAGGTATGAAAAACGTCACTGCCAATGAACCGTTCTTCCAAGGACACTTCCCACAAGAGCCCGTAATGCCCGGAGTACTGCAGATTGAGGCCATGTCACAGTGTGGTGGACTGCTCGTCCTCAACCAATTAGATGAGCCAGAGCGTTGGTCAACCTATTTCCTTGCCATCGATGGGGTGAAATTCAAGAAGAAAGTAGTCCCGGGTGACACCCTTCTCTTCCGAGTAGAACTGCTCCATCCCGTCCGTCATGGGATTAGTTCCATGAAAGGCTATATCTTTGTAGGCGACCAGGTAGTCTCTGAAGCCACCTTCACTGCACAAATCATAAAGAACAAGTAAGCGTATGAATCAGATAAGTCCAATGGCTTTCGTCCATCCAGAGGCAAAGCTCGGAGATAACAACATCATCGGTCCATTTTGCTATATCGACCGCAATACAGTGATGGGCGACAACAATGTCCTCCAAAACAGCGTTACCATTAATTACGGGGCACGCATTGGCAGCCATAATGAATTCTTTCCAGGTGCCAGTATCGCGACAAAACCCCAAGACTTGAAATTCAAAGGGGAAGATACCATCTGTGAGATCGGGGATTTCAATAGCATCCGCGAGAATGTCACGATCAGCCGGGGAACGGCTTCCAAGGGAACGACCCAAGTGGGAAGCTATAATCTGCTGATGGAAAACATGCATATCGCTCATGATTGTTTCTTTGGGAGCCACATGATCATCGGGAACTCGACCAAGTTTGCCGGTGAGGTGACCGTTGACGACTACGCAATTATCAGCGCTACCGTCCTCTGCCATCAATTCTGTCATGTCGGAGGCTATGTCATGATTCAAGGAGGAAGCCGCTTCAGTCAGGATATCCCTCCCTATATCATTGCAGGGAAAGAGCCGATCCGTTATGCTGGTGTTAACATCATAGGACTTCGACGCCATGGATTCAGCAATGAATTGATAGAACTGATCCATAATGCCTACCGACTGCTCTACTCGAAAGGAGTACTTGCAGAAGGCATTCAAGAGATCAAGAACAACTTACAGATTACCAAAGAGATACAATATATCATAGATTTTGTGTCTTCATCTAAGAGGGGCATCATCAGATAAGATGCCCCTATGCAACAATCCAAGATACATTGAATACTTTACTCGTTGTCATCGGTCCGACGGGTGTCGGCAAGACAGAACTTTGCCTGACCATCGCCCAGCATTTCCTCATTCCCATCATCAATGCCGATTCCCGGCAAATCTTTGAGGAATTGCCCATTGGGACCGCGGCGCCTACCGCCGAGCAACAACAGCGGGTAAAGCATTTTTTTGTTGGTAACCACCATATCCAGGACTATTATAGTGCCTCCATGTACGAGCAAGACGTGCTCTCCCTCCTTGACCGTCTTTTTAAGAAGCATCACATTGCCCTCCTTTCAGGAGGCAGCATGATGTATATAGATGCCGTCTGCAAGGGAATCGATGACATTCCGACTGTTGACGAGGGAACACGAACAAGAATGAAAGAACGGTTGGCACAAGAGGGGTTGCCAGCCCTTGTAGAAGAGCTCCACCAACTGGATCCAGAATATTGGGAAATCGTTGACAAGAACAATCCCAGACGTGTCGTTCATGCCTTGGAAATATGCCACATGACCGGCAAGACCTATACGTCTTTCCGCACGAACAGCACCAAGGAACGCCCCTTCAGGATCATTAAGATCGGACTGAACCGCCCCAGGGAGGAACTCTACGAGAGAATCAATGCCAGGGTATTGGGCATGATGAAAGACGGAATGGAAGAAGAAGCCAGGAAAGTCTATCCATATAAAGGGCTGAACGCCTTAAACACAGTAGGTTACAAAGAATTGTTCGACTATTTTGACGGTAATATCACCCGGGAGGAAGCCATCTATAAAATACAATCTAACACGAGGCGATATTGCCGGAAACAGCTCACCTGGTTTAAGAAAGACAGTCAAACCCATTGGTTCCATCCAGACAATATTGAAGAAATCATAAATTACATCACCGATTCGATTTAGATAGAGTCAAAATTATTATCTTTGCAACATAATTTGTTCTAACTATGATTAAAAGATTTTTCAGTTGGTGCTGGCTTAAGATCAAGGCTTTCTGGCCTTGGTACAAGAGTCTGTACAAAGGAAAAGCATGGTATACGAAGACACTGGTTGCCATCGTCTCATGCATAGTTGCGTTTTTCCTCTATTTAGGAGCCGTTGACATCAACTTCCTGTGGCTTTTCGGGAAAAGCCCGGGATATTTCTCTGGCATCATGGATCCACAGACAAGCGAGGCATCGGAAATCTATAGTGCCGACGGGGTACTGATTGGCAAATATTTCAATGAGAACAGGACTCCTGTCAAATATGAAGAAGTTGCGCCAGCATTCTGGAAAGCCCTCGTGGATACGGAGGATGAGCGGTATTACAAACGCCCACGTGGTTTTGTTGTCGACCCGATCGGTCTTTTCGCCGCAGCCAAAGATGCACTTCTTCACCATGATGCGCGTGGAGCGTCAACCATCACCCAGCAGTTGGCAAAGAACATGTTCCGCGTCCGCACACAATATTCCACAGGTCTGTTGGGCAAGATCCCCGGACTGCGCATTATCATCATGAAGAGCAAGGAGTGGATCATCGGTACCAAACTGGAGACCGTCTTCGACAAAAAGGAGATCATCACGATGTATGCCAATACCGTTGACTTTGGCTCCAATGCCTATGGCATCAAGACTGCAGCAAAGACTTATTTCAATACAGATCCTAAGAATCTGACAACCGATCAGGCTGCCGTCTTAGTAGGCATGCTCAAAGCAACTACCATGTACAATCCGCGTACCAATCCTCAGAACAGTTTGCGACGCCGCAATGTCGTCCTGAGCAATATGGTGACTCATGGAGACCTGACCGAAGAAGAATATAATAACTACAGTCAGCTACCCATCAAGCTGAGCTATAGCGTAGAGACCAACTACGACGGCCAGGCGAAATACTTCCGTGAAGCAGTGGCTGACTACCTGAAAGACTGGTGCCACGACAATGGATACGACCTCTATAGCAGTGGACTGAAGATCTATACGACGATCGACACCCGCATGCAGAAATATGCAGAGCAAGCTGCCATCAAGCAAATGAAAGTGGTACAGCGCAATTTCAAGAACCATTGGGGGAACAATGATCCATGGATCGACGAGAACGGTCAGGTGATCCCCAACTTCATCGAAGGCATTGCCCAACGCCAGCCTTTCTACAAGGCTTTGCTTGCCAAATACCCAAATGATCCGGATTCCATCAACTATTATTTGAACTTGCCTCACAAGGTGAAGCTCTTCGACTACGAAAAGGGAACCATTGAGAAGGAAATGTCGTCGATGGATTCCATTCGGTATATGGTCCATTTTATGCACTGTGCCATGGTAGCCATGGAACCCCAAACTGGATATGTCAAGGCTTGGGTAGGAGACATTGACTTCAACACCTGGAAATATGACAAGGTAACCGCTGAACGCCAGCCCGGATCTACCTTCAAGCTCTTTGTCTATACCGAAGCCATGAACCAGGGACTCACGCCCTGCGACAAACGCCGCGACGAGTATATCTCCATGCAGGTCTACGACAAGAAAAAACATGAAATGGGAAATCACTTCGGGCACCATATTGA
>CAJLYG010000052.1 GCA_905210845.1 uncultured Prevotella sp. | reverse complement strand
GTAGGGAAACAGGTGGAACCATTCCAAACAGACGCGCCGGACCACGGAAAGGACATATCGGGCAAGCCACCTGTAGCCCAATCATCCGATGTTGAGCCTAACGTGAAAAAGGATTTTCGGGGCGTTGCTTGTCCTATGAACTTTGTCAAGACAAAGATAGCGCTCTCGCCCATGAGACCAGGCGAGATCTTAGAGATCCTCTTAGATGACGGTCAACCCATTCAAAACGTGCCCGGAAGCGTGCGCAACGAAGGGCACACCGTACTCTCTACGGAAAAGATAGGTGAATACTGGAAAGTACTGATCAAGAAAAAGTCATGAAAGAGAGCAGCACAGAATTCAAGGAGAGCCTGTATCTCCCCATCACGATCCGCATCGCCGGAGCGAAGATCTTGATAATTGGAGGCGGGAAGGTGGCAACACATAAAGCAACCCTGCTGAGTCGCTTCACGCACCATGCCACCCTCATCGCCCCAGAGATCACGGACGACATCAAGGCACTACCTTTCGAATGGAAGGAAAAGCCGTTCGAGGCATCCGACCTCAAGGGCGTTGACCTGTTGTATGTCTGCACAGGTGACCATGACTTGAACCGGCATATCAAGCAGTTGGCTACAGAGCAAGGGATTCTGACCAGTGTCTGCGATGACCCACAGCTCTGCGACTTTATCTCTCCTGCCATCTACAGAAAAGACAACCTTACCATCGCCGTGGGATCCGATGCACAAGACGTGCGGCGCAGTATCAGGGTAAGGGATCACATTGAAGAAATCATTGACAATGGAAAACTATCCATCCAATAAGCCAAGGCAGGGAGAGGTCATCCTCATCGGTTTCGGACCCGGGGATCCCGACCTGCTGACGGTCAAGGCCATGAAGGTGTTGCAACAGGCAGATATCATCTTCTATGATGCGCTGACCAACGAAGCATTCCTTCATACCTTACCCGCGGAGAAAGTATATGTGGGCAAGCGGTGCGGGCAGCATCACGAGGAGCAAGAGCAGATCAATGCCCTACTCTTGGAGGCGGCCCAAGCCGGCAAGAGAGTCGTCCGCCTGAAAGGAGGCGACCCTATGGTCTTCGCACATGCAGGAGAAGAGATCTCCTTTCTTGAACGCAACGGTATCAAGACAAGAGTCATTCCCGGCATCACCACAGCACTTGCCTTAGCAGCAGAGGCGAAGGTGAGCCTCACCTACAGGGGAATCTCTTCGAGCGTTGCCTTCGTAAATGGGCATTCCTCCCACCCGGGAACCCCCAGCGCAGACACGCTGGTTTATTACATGGGAGCATCCCACCTAAGGACGATTGCCGAAGAACTGCTCGCTGCTGGAAGGAAAGCCACTACCCCAGTGATCTTGGCATACAATGTCAGCTTACCCGACGAACAGTTCTATCATCTCACCCTCGGTGACTTGCAGCATTCCCAAATGACATACCCCACTCCACTGACCGTACTGATCGGTGAAGTCATCCTACAGAAATAAAGATCATAACAAATATGGACAACAAGACAATCACACACCTTCAAGAGCTCGAATCAGAGTCGATGTATGTCCTCCGAGAGGTGGCAGCACAATTTGAGCGTCCCTGTATCCTGTTCTCAGGAGGCAAGGACTCCATCGTGGTAACTTATTTGGCATACAAGGCCTTCTACCCAGCCAAGATCCCTTTCCCCTTGCTCCACATCGATACAGGGCATAACTTCAAGGAGACCCTCGACTATCGTGACCAATTGGTCAAGGACATGGGGCTCGACCTCATCGTGGGATCCGTGCAGGAAAGCATTGACAAAGGACGTGTCAAGGAGGAAACAGGCTATTATGCCAGTCGCAATAAATTGCAGACCACGACCTTGCTCGACACCATTGAGCAGTATCAATTTGATGCCGCGATCGGCGGTGCCCGGCGGGATGAGGAAAAATCACGTGCCAAAGAGCGCTTCTTCAGTCATCGGGATGAATTTGGTCAATGGAATCCCAAGAACCAACGCCCAGAGCTTTGGAACATCTTCAATGGGCGGAAGAACATAGGCGAGCACTTCCGGGTATTCCCCATATCCAATTGGACAGAGATGGATGTCTGGCAATACATCCTACAGGAAAAGATCCCCATGCCAAGCCTGTACTTCACACACGAAAGGAAAGTCTTTAACCGCGATGGACAATGGTTGGCTGCCGAGCCTTGCATCAAGCGCAAGCCTACCGAGGAAGTGGTGACCCGACAAGTGCGCTGCCGTACCATCGGCGATATCACCTGTACCGGCCTAACCCTCTCTAAAGCACATACCTTAGAGGATATCATCGAAGAGATTGCAGCCAGCAGGATTACAGAGAGGGGCGGAAGGGCTGATGACAAAAGATCGGAGACCGCCATGGAAGACAGGAAGAAGGCTGGATATTTCTAAGAGAGAGAAGAAATTATTAACAGGATTCATTTAGATAAAGAAGAAAGATGTCAAATAATCGAGGATATTTAGATATGGAACTGCTGCGCTTCTCTACGGCAGGCAGTGTGGACGATGGAAAGAGCACCCTGATCGGACGACTGCTCTACGACAGCAAGTCCATTTTTGAAGATCAACTTGAAGCTGTGGAGAAAGCTTCCAAGAGCAGGGGCAATGAAGAGGTGAACCTCGCCCTGCTCACCGATGGTCTACGTGCAGAACGGGAACAAGGTATCACCATTGACGTGGCATACCGTTATTTCGCAACACCGAAGCGGAAGTTTATCATCGCTGACACTCCGGGGCATATCCAATACACCCGGAACATGGTGACAGGTGCCTCAACAGCCGACCTTGCCATTATCTTAGTGGATGCAAGGCATGGAGTGTTGGAACAAACGGTCAGGCACAGCTATATCTCTTCACTCTTAGGCATTCCGCATATCTTAGTGGCCATCAACAAAATGGACCTTGTCGATTTCTCTGAGGAGGTGTATCAGAAGATCAAGGATGACTATCAAAAGATGGCGGAGACACTGCACATCCATCATACGGTATTCATTCCCATTAGTGCTAAGTTAGGAGATAACGTTGTGAGGAAGAGCGAGAACATGCCTTGGTACCAAGGCAAGGCCTTGCTCGACTATCTTGAGACCGTCCCCATCGGGCACAAGCTCATCAGTGACGAGTTTCGCTATCCTGTACAGTACGTCATCCGCCCGATCAGCGACCAGTTCCCTGATTTCCGTGGATACGCAGGGAGAGTCTCCGGTGGCGTGATCCGTCCCGGCGACAGTGTCAAGGTACTGCCTTCTGGACTAACAAGCACGGTGACCCATGTCACCCAAGCGAAAGAGGAACTGGCAGAAGCGACTGCCCCTCTGAGTATTACTCTTCAATTGGCGGACGACATCGATATCTCAAGGGGAGACATGTTGGTAAAAACGGATGAGCGTCCACCCCAAATAACACAGGATATTACTTTAGATGTATGCTGGTTTCATGAACGCCCAGCCCAAGTCCGTCGCAAATACATCATCCGACAGGCAACGGCGGAAACCATGGGGATTATACGCTCCATTCACTTCCGTAGGAATATCAACACCTTAGAGAAAGAACCAGGAGTGACGGAACTGAAGATCAATGACATTGCCGAGATCACTCTCCATACAGCTAATCCATTCGTGTTTGACACCTATCAGCAAAACCGTGTCACCGGTTCCCTGATCTTCATTGATCCAGACACGAATGAGACCGTCGGTGCTGGTATGATCAAATAATGTATATTCCCTGACTCTTCTTATCAGGATAAGAAAAAGATAGTAGCAATGGATCCACAAGAAATTGAAACTCTGAACCAGACTCTAAGCGGTGCGTCCGCCCAGGAAGTTGTCGGTTACTTCCTCCGGGCTTACCAAGGGCGCATCGCTCTTTCCTCCAGCCTGAGCATCGAAGACCAGACCCTAACCGACATGATCGTTCATTTTGACAAGAACGCCCGTATTTTCACCTTGGACACAGGACGCTTGTTTCCAGAGACCTATCAGCTGATCGACAGGACGAACCTCACCTATGGCATCAAGATAGAGGTGTTCTTCCCTGATTACCATGAGGTACAAAAGATGGTAAGGGAAGAGGGTATCAACCTGTTTTATAATTCTATTGAGAGCCGGCATCGCTGTTGCCAGATCCGGAAGCTTGAGCCTTTAGGACGTGCCTTTCAGGGATTGGATGCCTGGATCTGCGGACTGCGACATGAGCAGAGCATCACCAGAAAGGACATGCGACTCGTAGAATGGGACGAAATGCACCATCTCCTCAAGATAAACCCGCTGATTGACTGGAGCGAACAGGATGTATGGGATTACATCAAGAAGAACCACGTCCCCTATAACAAGCTGCATGACCGGGGATATCCCAGTATTGGCTGTGAACCTTGTACAAGGGCAGTCCAGCCGGGCGAGGATCTCCGTGCAGGACGCTGGTGGTGGGAATCCCCCGACCATCGCGAATGCGGGTTGCATCAACGGTCATAATGGCATACCTAACGTATGGGAGCAGCCTTCACCATTCTTGGGGATGGCTTTTACCATTGCCATGGTATTGGCTTTCATCGTTTATTGCCGTACCTTTGCACAGAGAAAAGAAAGGATTGAGATGAAAAAGATCACCATAGACATTTCGGCTGTTACCCTTATCACGATCGTCTTCCTCTCGCTCAATGCCTGCGGAGGCAAGAAAGGAAGCAACGTTCAAGATGGGGATTCCCTAAAAGGCGAAATCTCCTTGTCTGGGGCATTTGCCCTTTATCCCCTAGCTGTCAAATGGGCTGACGACTTCAAGCAGTTGCATCCCGACGTAAAGATAGACATTTCCGCAGGAGGCGCAGGCAAGGGCATCACGGATGCCTTGGCAGATGTCGTTGACTTAGGCATGGTCTCCCGCGACCTGGCAGATGATGAGATCAAGAAAGGTGCGGTGGGATTTGCTGTTGCAAAGGATGCTGTCGTGCCTACCATCAATGCCCATAATCCCAATCTGAAAGCAGTGCTATCACATGGGTTATCCCTCAAGACAGCTGCAGGACTCTGGATAACAGGAAAGGTCAAGACATGGGGACAGGTGGCAGGGAATGCCAATCCAGATGGCATCACTGTCTATACCCGTTCTGATGCCTGTGGCGCGGCTGCCACCTGGGCAAAATGGCTGGGGAAAAAGCAGGAAGACCTCATTGGTACTGGCGTATTCGGTGACCCAGGCGTAGCATCTGCCATACAAAAAGATCCAAACGGGATCGGGTTCAACAATATTGGATATGCCTACGATGCGAAGACAGGGAAGCCAAATCCCGGTATCCTTGTCGTCCCTATCGATGTAAATGACAATGGGAAAGTCGATCCTGAGGAAGACTTCTATGCCACCCAGGCCCAATTAGTCAAGGCCATCGCTGATGGGAGATATCCTTCCCCACCTGCACGCGATCTCTTCTTCGTCACGCATGGCAAGCCCACCAAGCCGGTCGTGATTGCCTTCCTGAAATTCGTCCTTTCCAAAGAGGGGCAAAAGGAGAATATACCTCAAGGTTATATCACCATCTCCCAGGACAAGATCAACAACAGTCTGCAACAACTTCATTAAAGACCCGCACATGGAACCTGTAACCAATCAATGGAAATCCTTCCTGATCACCTTGTCTGAAGCCATCATCCTCTTGCTGATCGGCTTAGGAAGTCAACTTTTTTAGCACACTGCACATGACATACAGAGTATTGAAAGACCAGGCAGCAGGAAAGGTGATGGCATTCTTGACCTTCACCTCCTTGCTTTTAGCCGTCGCCATGGGCATCGGGCTGTACCTAAAGTCGGTACCGATCCTGCATGAGCATTCCCTTTGGGATCTGCTGACCACATCCGAATGGAAGCCGATGCGCAATCAGTTTGTTTTTTTCCCATTCTTAGCAGGTACTTTCTGGGTAACCCTGCTCGCTATAGCGATTGCCCTTCCGATCTCTTTGCTGACTGCGATCTTCCTGACAGAATATTCACGCAGTATGGTCAGGAAATATATCTATCCCCTCTTGGATATCCTCGCTGGTCTCCCTTCTGTCATCTACGGTGTCTGGGGAACATTGATCATTGTACCGTGGATCTCCCAGGCAGTAGCCCCGCATTTCGTCAAATACTCCAGTGGCTATACCGTTTTGGCGGGTGGCATCGTCCTGAGCGTAATGATCCTACCCCTATTGGTCAATCTGTTCGTCGAACTATTCTCCAACGTCCCAGCAGAAGACCGGGAGGCATCCCTTGCCTTGGGGGCCACATCCTGGCAAACCACACTGCACATTGTCTTGCGGAAGACGCTTCCTGGCATGATGGCAGCCATCGTCTTAGCTGTCAGCCGTACCATGGGCGAGACCATTGCCGTACTCATGGTCTGCGGGAATTTAGCGATTGTCCCTACCTCTCTTTTGGATGCTTGCTATCCGATTCCCGCTCTCATCGCAAATAACTATGGGGAGATGCTGTCATTGCCTCTCTACGAGAGTGCCTTGATGTTCGCAGCCTTCCTTTTGTTCTTGGTCGTTCTCCTCTTCAACCTCTTCTCAAGAGTGATACTGAGGAAAGTAAATCGTTATTGACATGAAAGCAAAATTCGTAGAAGAGAAAATCATGCGGTGCCTGATGGTGCTCTCCATCATCATCATCCTGTTCTTCGTTGCCAGTGTTCTTTGGAGCATTTTCCGCCGGGGATGCCCGGTACTGACCTGGGAAATGGTCACTCAGCTGCCATCTGGGGGATTCTACATTGGGGGGGAAGGAGGTTTCCTAAACGCGATTGCAGGCTCTGTCCTCATTGTGGGAGCCTCGACAATCCTCGGGCTTATCCTCAGCATCCCTGTGGTCTTCTACCTGAACGTTTACCTGAAAGCGGGTTCACGATTCGCCTATCTGTCGCGTCTTGCGTATGATGTACTCTTTGGTGTTCCAAGCATTGTCTATGGAGCTTTCGGATTTACCATCATGATCTTCCTCGGATTGCGTGCCTCCCTGTTAGGCGGCATCCTTGTGGTAACCTTGCTCATCATCCCCATTCTCATCCGTTCCTTGGATGAAGAGGCAAAGACCATCCCTCAGGAGATGTTAGAATCCTCTTATAGCATAGGAGCCACGAAGATCGAGACCATTGGGGTGGTCATCCGACAGATTGCCCCTGCCATTGCCACCGCTACCCTATTGTCGATTGGTCGTGCCATCGGGGATGCCGCTGGCGTGATGTTCACGGCAGGGTTCAGTGACAGCATCCCCACCCGGCTGTCCGACCCTGCAGCCACCTTGCCACTCAGTGTCTTCTTCCAGTTGAGCGCCCCACAGGCGGAAGTGCAGGACAGAGCCTATGCGGCAGCCGTTGTCCTCACCTTGATTGTCCTCATCCTGAGCCTTTCAGGCCGATTGATCATGAGTCATTTCTCGAAAAACAAATTATAAGAGGGGATCCATTCCCAAATCATCTCAGAAGGAAAGTTATCCCTCTATCCACCTATAGGTTAGATATAAAATTCTGAAGTATCGACGAGCCCTGCCCGGAAAGCATATTTGACTGCCTCATGGGCAGTGTTCACCTTCAGTTTCCGAAAGATATTCTTACGATGGGTATTCACCGTATGGATGCTACTAAACCGTTCCGCAGCAATCTCCTTGGTTGTCTTGCCCTGTGCGATGGCTTTCAATATTTCGATCTCTGTAGGAGTCAGGCCAGCAGGAATATCCTCCTTTTGCTGTTCAAGCAAGATCTCAGTCGCTCTCTGGCATATATAACGACTGCCCAGCAGGGACGCTGTGATCGCATCACGAATGACATTCAGTGGAGAATCTTTGAATACAATGCTAATGCGATGACTGGAATAGATGATAGATCGCATGAACTTATCCGTCAGGTCATCGCTGATCAGAATCCACCGCGTGTTAGAGAAGCGTTCCGACACGATCAGCAAGCTCTCGATACCACTGAAATCGAACAAGGTATAATCGAGAAAGACGACAGACACGGGATCCGCCTTAAGCTGCTCCATCAATTCTGTCTTGTCCTCAGCCCGACTGATACGGCAAGATCCCGACTGTAAGAGAATGTCTTCCAAACCCTTTCTCGTCAAATCCTGATTATCTGCTAAGATGAAATGGTTCATGCAGCAAAATTACGCATTCCGCCCGACATGAGGAATCGCAGGAAATCGGTATTTGACATACCATGTTTATGGTAATTTATCGACTACGCATCATCCGAAGAATCTGGCTTATCGGTGACGATCTTGGGGCCACGGACCTTCTCCTTCTTGGTCAGTCCACTGACGATCTGTATATTAATCCCATCACTGAGCCCTGTCTTAACCTTCCGTTTCTCGTAAGTCTTCTGGTCACCGGTGCCTTTCACCACATACACATAAGAGTCGTTTCCACTAAATTCAATGGCACTCTCAGGGACAGTAAGAACCTGGTTTGCCTGAGCCAGGACGATTTCGGCATTGGCACTGTATCCACTGCGCAACTGCTTGACGTCCTTTACGTGGACAGCAGCCTTGATCTCAAACTGATTGGCCCCATTGCTCTCTGTCGCTTTAGGGGAGATATACTCCAAGGAAGCTTCCAAATGCTCATCCTGCAAGGCCCCAATCGTAATCTTCATCGGCATGCCCACTACCAACTTACCCACTTCCGTCTCATCGATATTCCCACGGAAGATCAGGTCATTCATGTTCGCCACGGTCGCAATCGTCGTTCCGTCATTGAAGGTATTGGAAAGGATGACCGTGTTTCCCACTTTCACAGGTACGTCAAGGATCAGTCCTGTCACCGTGGAGCGAATCAAGGTAGAGCTCATGCTCGCGTTCGCACGAGACACACCGTTCTTCACGGTCTCTAAGTTGTCCGTAGCGGCCTGCACCTCTTCGCGACTTTGCCGCAAGGTTTGGGCGATCTTATCATATTCGTCTGCAGAAACCAATCCCTTGTCATACAGGACCTTCTCACGCTGATAGTCTACCATAGCTTGCTTCACGTTCACATTGGCAAGGCGCAGGCGAGCCTGTGCAGCCGTCAGGGAACTCATGTCTGGGATGACCTTCACCTTAGCGATCACTTCCCCAGCCTGGACAGTCTGACCGGCTTCCTTCAGGATCTCCGTGATAATGCCACTGATCTGAGGTTTCACATTAACCTCATTACGCGGTTCGATCTTACCCGTTACGATGGTCGTTTTCCTGATATCCATGACCTTCGGGGTAAACTCATTGTACGTCACAGGCTTAGGCTGTGACTGAACCCACAAGAACACAAAGGTTCCGACAAAAACGAGCACTACAACCAGTGCCAGGACCATTTTAAAATATCTCTTCATAATTCTGATAATTAGCACATTGAACAAGTATATCTTCTACTCATCTCTCATCGCATCTACCGGCTTGATCCGCATCGCCCTGATGGCTGGGGCCAGACC
Organism: uncultured Prevotella sp.; assembly: GCA_905210845.1. Taxonomy (GTDB): domain Bacteria; phylum Bacteroidota; class Bacteroidia; order Bacteroidales; family Bacteroidaceae; genus Prevotella. The sequence continues at coordinate 6,830 of CAJLYG010000052.1, read as the reverse complement.
GGCCAAGATCCCAAGAACCATCAACAAGACCAAAGCCCCGATGGCTGTCCAAAACTTCACCTGATAATGGGCATCAACGATCCCATCCGTGGTATTTCCCATTTGGATCATCTGTAAGATAAGGATTCCAAAGAGAATCCCACTCATGCCCGCGACCGCAGTCAAGACTACGCTCTCGGTCACAATCTGCGAAAGGATCATCTTCGGAGTTGCCCCGATGGCGCGCCGGATCCCTATCTCCGTGGTACGTTCCCTCACCGTCACCATCATAATGTTGGATACGCCGATAGCGCCTGCGAGCAAGGTGCCTATGCCCACCATGAGGATGAGGAAGTTAACCCCTTGAAAGAGATTGTCCATCATTGAGAACATCACCTCCGTATTGAGGATAGGTATGGCCTTCTCATCCGTTGGTTCGATGAAATGCCCCCTGGCAATGACAGCCCTCATCTTGGGTGACAAAGCACTGATCTTATATCCCGGACGGGCCGTGACACAGATCATTTGTACAGAGTCGCCCATGTTATAAGCCTGTTGCATGAGGGTTAAAGGGATGGCAATTGCCTCATCCGCACTACCGTTAATGTTCATGTTTCCCCCGTTATAATCGACTCCTACCACATCATAATAGGTAGAGTCGATCCTGATGCGCTGTCCACAAGGATTCCCGCCCTTCGGGAACAGGGCCTTATACACCTTCTTTCCTAATACACAAACCTTTCGGTGCTGGTTCATGTCCATGTCGTTCAGATACCTGCCGTAATACAGTTTTGGCGCCTCTACCTTCGTATAGATGGGTTCCAGTCCCTTGACGTTGCAAGAGCTTTTCTTATCCCCGTACACAGCCATGGCTCCCCAATGGCTGATCATCGGTGTCACGACTTCCAGTTCAGGCATTTGCTCCTTCAACCTGCCGACATCGCTGTAATCCATACACCAACTGCGCCCTTTCCGGAATCCCTTGTAAGGCTTGCTGGTTACATTCTCCCAGATGATACCACTGTTCGTGGCAAAACCTTCGAAGTTATTGGATAGTTTTTCCTTCATGCCCTGTCCTCCACCCAACAGCACCATCAGCATGAAGATTCCCCAAAACACGCCAAAGCCGGTCAGGAGGGAACGCGCCTTATTACGGGTCAGCGTATCTAAGATCTCACGATATGTATCTAAATCGAATTTCATTCTGCGTTCAATGCTTCAATCGGTCGGATACGGGCTGCCTTCCGGGCTGGGACCAGCCCTGCCAGTGTTCCAGCGATGATCATGACAAGTGTTGCCTCCACGCATACGTCTAATCCCACGGTAGGATTGACAAACATGGAGAACTGTGCGATCCCGATATCCATGACCTTATGTCCTAAGGTAATGTCCATATATTGATTGGCAGCGATACCTAAGATCATGCCAATATATCCGAAGAAAGTAGTGATGATCACGCTCTCCACGATGATCAGGCGGAGAATCGACAAAGGCTTGGCTCCGATGGCTTTCCGAATGCCGAACTCCCGGGTTCGTTCCTTGACTGTAATCAGCATGATATTGCTCACGCCCACAATGCCACTTAGCAACGTAAAGAGTCCTATGACCCACAAGGCGGTGCGAATAATGCTGATGCCCTTGTCCATCTGCATGGCCTGAGTGAAACGGTTCCAGATCCAGATTGAGTTCTCGTCCGAGGGATCTGCCTGGTGGTTCCTGTTCAGGAGAGCCCGGTAGGTCTTCTCAAAGGCATCATTGTCCTCCTCGGTCTTAAGTCCATGGAAGGTAAACTCAATATTGCCTGCGTTATCCCCCATTCCAAACATCGTCTGGAGGGTGCTGAAAGCGGTGTACATGGTGTTCCCCTGGCTTGTCTTGTCATCCTGATAGATACCCACCACCTCAAAGGCGATATTCCCAGCCTTGACATACTTGCCGATCAACATCCGGATATCGCCAGTATATAGTTCTTTAGCCTGTGTATCACTGACAACCAACACCTTTCTTCTTTGGTTGAAGTCGATTTGGTTGACAAACCTTCCGTACATCATTTTGATTTTGTTGATACTTGTCTCATTGGGATAGACCCCATAGAGAGTGCTGTTTACGTAGTTCTGGTCGAGACTAACCGTCTGTCCCGCTTGTTGGAGCTGTGCCCCTACATCTTCCACGTTTGCCTTGAAATTATGCTGTGTCGCGGCGACATCCGCATTGTTCAAGGTAATCGGCCTGCCTTCTGAAAGCCCGTTATAAGTCTTAGAGGTCTGTCCACCGAAGATCATCATGGAATTATCCACGAAACGGTCGAAGCTCTGCAATTGGGCATTGATCAGTCCATTCCCGGCACCGAGCAGGAAGATTATCATGAAGATACCCCATGCTACGGCAAAGCCGGTCAGTGCTGTACGCAACTTATTCCGCTTGGATGTCTGCCATATTTCCTCTAATACGTCTCTCATCTCTTTGATGTTGTCTCTGTTTTTTATTTCATGACACCGTTTACCCCAAAAGGACTTGCTTTATGGTCAAGATTCAGCTCAATCTTGCCAATCACCCCATCCTTGATATGAATGATCTTATTGGTCTCATTGGCCACTCCACTCTCATGAGTTACCACAACGATGGTCTTATGCTCTTCCTCATTCAGCTTCTTCAAGAGTTCCATCACCTCTACGCTGGTCTTGGAATCCAAGGCACCGGTAGGCTCATCGGCAAGGATAATATCTGGGTTCGTGATCAAGGCCCTGGCGATGGCTACCCTTTGCTTTTGCCCACCACTCATCTCATTGGGATAATGCTGTGCCCAGTCGAGCAGGTCCATCTTGTCCAAGTATTCCATTGCCATCTGATGGCGCTTCCTCCTGCCAACGCCCTGGTAGAATAAAGGCAGTTCTATATTCTCTACCGCGGTCTTGAAGCCGATCAGGTTGAAGCTTTGGAAAACGAAGCCAATCATGTGGTTACGATATTCAGCTGCCTTTGTCTCGGAAAGTCCTTTGATTAACTTTCCTGCCAAATAATATTCCCCACTATCGTAATTGTCAAGGATACCCAAGATATTCAATAAGGTAGACTTGCCGGAACCAGATGCCCCCATGATAGAAACGAACTCTCCCTCTTCAATATCAAGGTTGACTCCCTTGAGGACATGGAGGGGCTGGGCTCCGAAATAGGTCTTATTTATGTCCTTTAAATGTATCATCATGCTTTATAGACGGATTTAATGTATGAAAAGTTGCAGGGTCATGAAAATGGCATGCCTCCATTTTCTCTATTTTAAGTGTTTGGTCACAATACTCCACCACCGCAGGGCGATGGGTAATAAAGATCACAGTTTTCTGATGATGCTCCAAGATGTTCTGCAACAGATGCTGTTCCGTCTCCAGGTCTAAGGCACTGGTTGCCTCATCGAAGAGCATGATGCTACGGTTGCGGAGCAAAGCCCTGGCGATACTGATCCTTTGAGCCTGTCCTTCACTGAGTCCTCCCCCATGCTCTGTACATAAAGAGTCCAATCCCTGGGGCAGGTCGAAAACGAAATCGGCACAACTCAGCCTCAACGCTTCGTTCATCTCGTCTTCAGTCGCATTGAGCTTTCCTAAGCGGAGGTTATCCCTGATGGTACCACTTAATAAGGTATTCCCTTGGGGGACATACACGAAGTTGCATCGCATCAGAGGGGTCAGGACCTTGGATTCCCGTTGATTGTAAATCTCTATTTTCCCTTTCTGAGGATGGATGAGGGAGAGCAGCAAGCGCACCAGTGTCGTCTTCCCCGCTCCTGTCTCCCCTAAGATTGCCGTACAGGTACCGGGCTTGAAGTCGAAGGTAAGATGGTCGATGACATTTCCTTCTGCTTGGTCATAGGCATAGGACACATCCTTCAGCCGTACGCCACAGGAAGGGCCCATATCCACGGGTTCTCCTTGTTCCTCCAAGGGGTCTTCCTCCAGCTCCATCAACCTTTCAGAAGCCGTGAAGACAGAGACGAAGGCGGGTATTAACTTGGTCAGATTGCGCGCCGGACCTTGGATCCGGTTGACCAATTGAAGGAAAGCCGTCATGCCCCCGAAGGTCAGCGTATGCTGTGACATCCGCAAGGCCGCCCAGAGAAAAGCGATCAGGTAACCCAATGCGAACCCGAAGTTAACGGTCAAGTTGGAGAAAACACTGAAGGCAGTACGCTTCACTACCCGATGACGCAGTTCACTCTGGGTATCCCCGAGCCTGTTAATCATCACGTCATCGCCCTCCAAGGTCTTAATCAGCATTTTATTCTGCACGGTTTCCTGTAAGATACTTTGAATCTTACTGTCGGAGTTCCTCACCTGACGGGTCAACTGCCGCATCTGCCCGATATAGATCTTACTAAAACCAATGAACAACGGCAAGATAGCGACTGTGATCAGGGCCAGGACCTTATCCATCGAGAACAAATAACAGAATGCCCCAAAGAACAGGGCGAGAACGGACAGTGTGCTCGGAATTGTTTCCGTCAGGAAGCCTACCACGTTGTTCACGTCTGTTTCCAAACGGTTCAGGATATCTCCAGAATGTTTCTTGTCTTTTCCGTTCCACTCCGAGCGGAGGATACGGTCGAGCATCTGCTGCTGCATCCTATTCTGTGCCTTGATCCCTAAGATGTTTTTCACCCAGATATTGGAGATGTTCAACGCATAATCACAGAGGATCAGGATGCCCATTAGGGCTACCGCTCCATAGATACTTCCCTTTGCCGAACCTGCCGCCACGTCGATGGCATGTTGTACGGCCCGCACCTGTGCCAGGCTGACGACCACCATGAGCAGCCCGATCACTGCATTCAACACAGCCTGGAACCTATTCCCACGCCATGCTCGCCAAAGCCATCTCAGGATGGTCTTCGCGGAATAACTACTGTCCTGTATCTTAAAGATTTCCTTTACTTTCATTCCTGACGCTGATCAGCCCCCCACATCATCTTTTCACGAAGCGTAGAAAAATAGCGTTGTCCCAAGCGCTTGACGATCTTAATGGTATAAGGTGCCTTTCGAATGGTCACCTTCGTTCCTTCTCTCAGCTTCTCCGACCGACCATCTATGGCCGCGAGGAAATTATGCGAGCGACTTTCTACGGTGAGCGTGATCACGGAATCATCCTTGATGACGATCGGACGGATATTCAGGCTATGGGGAGCAACAGGCGTCAGGCAGAGGATACCCGACTGGGGCACCATGATCGGGCCACCGTTGGACAAACTGTATGCCGTACTTCCTGTAGGGGTCGTCACGATCAAGCCATCCGCCTGATAGGTTACCAAGTATTCATCATTAATCGAAGTGTGGATAGAAATCATCGAGGCATTGTCTCTTTTCAGGATGGCAATGTCATTCAAGGCAAAAGGATTGCCCTCAATAGGTTCCCCGTCTGCCTCGATCCGGATCACACTATGTTCCTCAACCTTGAACTTTCCCTCATAGATGGCATCGAGGGCATCCGGAATCTCATTCGGCAGGACATCCGCCAGGAAGCCCAGTCGCCCCATGTTGATTCCCATGATCGGGATATTCTTAGCACCTACCTTACTGGCTGCCTTCAGGAAGGTTCCATCCCCACCCATGGAGATCACATAATCGACATCAAAATTATAGTCATCAAACACCCCTGTCGCCTGAACCTTCAGGTTCTGGGCATAGGCAAGGAAGTCATAAAAGATCCTTTCGATATAGATTTCAGCTCCTTTTTCATTGAGATAATCCAACAGACTGCTGATAGAAGCCGATTTCTTGGGCTGGTATTCATTGCCAAAAATGGCAAAACGCAACTTCGATAATGCCATGATTCATTCTTTTTAGATGACAAATTCCGCCATGTGCCAAACATTTTGTATATTTGCAGGTGAATTTAGTTGCAAATATAAGGAAAATTATTGATAACCGCTTAAAGTTATGGCAAAAGTATATGAATTTCTCGCCAATGGCTTCGAGGAAGTTGAAGGATTGGCACCGGTAGACATTCTCCGCAGAGGAGGCGTAGACATCCAGACTGTGAGTGTGACAGGATCTTTAAAGGTAGAGTCATCGCATGGCGTCACCGTGATGGCAGACTTGCTTTTCGAGGATGCCGACCTGAGTGACGCAGACATGCTGATGCTTCCTGGTGGCATGCCAGGCTCTACCAACCTGAATGCCCACGAGGGTGTTCGTAAAGCACTCTTAGAGCATTACCAGCAAGGGAAGAGGATCGGAGCCATCTGTGCAGCCCCCATGGTATTGGGCAGTCTGGGTATCCTCAACGGGAAGAAAGCCACTTGCTCACCGGGTTTTCAGAAGTACCTGACCGGTGCGGAATATACGCATGAACTCTTTACCGTCGACGGAACGATCATCACGGGTGAGGGCCCAGCAGCCTCTTTCCCTTATGCCTACAAGATTCTCTCCTTCTTTATTGGGGATGAGCCCGTACGGGAGCTGATGCACAAGATGCAGTTCCTGCACCTCATCGGGGAAGAGTAACCACGATTGTTCAACATCTAACAGGAAGACGATGGACTATGTGATTATTGTTGCTGGAGGCAAGGGACTTCGCATGGGATCAGACATCCCGAAACAGTTTATGACAATCGGCGGGAAACCGATCTTGATGCACACGATGACCCGCTTCCATGAGTATGACCCCAACATGGGCATGATCGTGGTCCTGCCCCATGACCAGCAAGACACTTGGAAACAATTGTGCGAGGAATACCATTTCGACATCCCGCATGAGGTAGTAGATGGAGGGGACACTCGCTTTGCCTCTTCCAAAAACGGGCTTGCCGCCATTCCCGATGACGCGGAAGGCGTCGTGGGCATACACGATGGCGTGCGCCC
>CAJLYG010000051.1 GCA_905210845.1 uncultured Prevotella sp. | reverse complement strand
GTAGGGAAACAATGTTATAGACCCCACTCCTTACTAAAGAGATGATGTCGGCAGGAAGTAACCAACCTTCTCCAAATTGCGCTGCCATGGATACGACATGGTTTTTCTCAACAGCTTTCGCATCATCGAAAATGTTGGTGAAGGGGCGGAAATAGCGGAATGATCCCGCTACCTTGTTAACTTTCTTCATGCGCCGGTTGATAAGTCCATAAAGTCCTTTGACAATCCAGTCAGGAGTCTTCGAGCAAGAGAGCCCTAAGTGCTTTTGTGCAATCACATTCACGAATTCCTGGAGGAAGAACGGAGATATAAGCGGAGGAATAATCTCTATGCCTTTGCTGATGATATTCTTTTCGAGATATTGATGTGCAAAGGGGTTGAACTTCAGGAAGATCTCACCGACGATCCCGACAGCGGGCACATCCTTGTCGGTGACAATGGCATCAAATTCTTTCGCTGCATCTTCTATCAATTCCATCATTCCACTTGTGTCATTCCTGCGGATACGGTGATCGGCAGCTTTGAGGTATTTATCCCGTAAGGCAGCTGCCAATCCAGGTGCGGTCTCTCTAATGACAGCAGCATGATACATCTTAGAAATCGTATCGCAATACAAAAGGGATGTGACAATGATGCTGGCATATTTCAGCCAAGGTATGTCAAATCCTTCCTGCTCGTTCTCACCATCTCCTTGTGAGGTGACACCGATAGTGATCAGGGGGACATCCTTGAATCCGGTGGCAACCATTGCTCTCTTGATCAGCCCCGCATAATTGGTGGCACGGCATTGGCCACCGGTCTGGGTCATGGCTATGGCGATGTCCTTCCTGTCATATCTGCCAGATTGCAGAGCTTTCACGATGTCCCCTACGATCAGGGTGGCAGGATAGCACACCTCATTATTTGCGTATTTCAGTCCTAATTGCGCACTCTCTTCATCACTGGGCGGCAATACTTGGAGGTCATAGCCAGCAAGGTAGACCAATGGGGAGAGAATCGGGGTGAGGTATTCTGTCATGAATGGTGCCAGGATCTTGCGATGCACGTCTTCCTTCCGGTAGATCTTGGGTTGCTCGAAGGGAATGGCATGCGGTCGGTACTGGTAATCATGAAGGCTTTCGATGAGGGAACGGACACGCAGTTTCAAGGAGCCGATATTGCTCACGTCATCTATCTTTAATAAGGTAAACGGCTTCCCATGCCTGCGAAGGATATCCCTAATCTCATCTTGAATGAAGGAGTCTGGACCGCAACCAAATGATGTCATCTGGATGAAATGGATCCTCTCTCCTTGGGTAGCCGCCCATTGACCTGCTTTGATGATCCTGTTCATGTATGCCCATTGCTTGACGAGATAGGTCTCTCCGCTGTCTGTCTCGTTGTCGCCACGTACGATGTCATCACTGATGACATCAACTCCTAAGGCGGTAATCATCTCACTTAGCTTATGCTGGATGAGGGGGTCTGTATGGTAAGGGCGACCTGCCAGCAGGATGGTAATCCTTTCTGCGTCCTGGCTTTCCTTTAAGATCCTTTCAGCTTCTTCCTTGATTTTGTGGGAATAGTCTTCTTGTGCCTTCCAAGCTGCATTGAAGGCACGCTCTACAGTGTCCTTGCTGATACCAAGGGTCTTCAGGTAACGGCTGATTTGCTTCTTGAGGAGCTTCTGATTGGAGAAATTGATCACTGGGGCATCTAACGGTACTGACAAGTCCATGGAGCTCCTGACCACATCAGAGTAGGCGGAGACAATCGGACAGTTGTAGGAGTTGATGGTGCGTTCGTCATCGTTCTTCTCGTAGACCACGTAAGGCATGAAAATGCGCTCTACATCTTCACCGTCCAACTCCTGAATATGAGAGTGTACTAACTTCGCAGGGAAGCAGATGTTGTCGCTCATCACGCTGCCTACGGCTTTCTCGTATTTAGCAAAGGTCGATTTCCCGCTCAATACGACCTCAAAGCCACAAGTCGTAAATAATTTGTTCCAGAAGGGGTAGTCCTCATACATGTTCAATACCCTGGGAATGCCGATGCGGCGATGGATGCTTCCTTCACCTTCAATCGTTGGGCGATCGAAGAGCAACTTGTATTTGATGTCATAGATATTCTCGCCTGGGACATGGTTTCCTCCTTTGTTGTTGAAAACCTTTTCGCATTTGTTCCCGGAATAGAAATTGTGGTCCTTGAACTTGTATCGGCTTACTAAGCATTGGTTCTCGCAGCCCTTGCACTGTAGCATGCGGGTTTCATAGGTCGCTCCTGCTAACAGGTCGTCTAATGACCGCGCTGCGGTTTGGTGGTGGGCTGCGGAAAGGGCACAGTCATAGGCTCCCATCATCTCGGGAATATTGCTGCGGGCAACCTTTGTCTTGGTGAGCAGTTCGAAGGCACGGACGACGGAGTCGTTTTTCATCGTTCCTCCTTGTACGACGATATGCAGCCCTAAGGCATCGTTGCCACGGAGCTTAAGGACTTTGTACAAGCAATTCTTGATCACGGAATAGGCCAGTCCTGCGGAGATGTCCGCAACGGAGGCTCCTTCCCGCATCACTTGTTTTACTTTTGAGTTCATGAAGACGGTGCATCGGGTACCGAGGTCGCAAGGGGCAGGTGCCGTGCATGCCATCTTGGCAAAATCGGCTATGCCGTATTCCAAGTTCCTTGCAAAGGTTTGGATGAAGGTCCCACATCCTGATGAGCAGGCTTCGTTGAGCTCCATCCTGACCACGGCTCCATGCTCCACGAAGATGGCTTTCATGTCCTGTCCGCCAATGTCGAGGATAAAGGACACGTCGGGCATTAGGTGTGATGCGGCATGGTAATGGGCCATGGTCTCGATGATGCCTGCATCTAAGTTGAAGGCAGCCTTGATCAGTTCCTCGCCATAGCCTGTAGAGCAGCTGCCTACGATCTCAATCTCACAGTTCGCCTGCTCTGCTTGCCCTTTCAGTTCTTGCAATCCCTTCTTGACTGCAGCGATGGGATTGCCCAGGTTGGGCGCATAATAGGTATAGAGGATGTCCCCGTTAGGACGGGTTGCGATAATCTTTGTTGTCGTGGATCCACTGTCAATGCCGATAATCACCTTTTCCTTGCCCGCTTTTAGTCCAAGGATGGGTGTCGCATATCTCTGCTTCTCTGCGAGCCATTGGGCGTGATCGCCTTCCGAAAGGAACAGGGGCTGGAGCACGCTTTTCCAGGCATGGATCTCCTTTTGTTGCAGTCGCTCCTGCAATTGGGAAAGGCGGATGCCATCTCCCTTGCTTCTAATGGCACATCCGATGGCTGGTATCAGGTTGCTAAAGGAGGAGGTGATGAAATCCTTTTCTCCGTCCATCTGCAGGTAGTCCGCAAATGCCTTCCTGAGGGCTGGCATGAATGTCAAGGGTCCACCACAGAGCAGGATGGGGGCAGCGAAGGTACAACCATGGGAAAGGGTCGTCACCGTCTGTACGGCGATGGAGTGGAAGATGGAGGCAGCGATGTCTTCTTCGGGGAGGTTCCTCGACATCAGGTTCTGGACATCTGTCTTGGCAAAGACACCGCACCGGGCTGCCATCGGATAGACGCGGGTGGCATTCATGGCCCGTTGACTCATCTCGTCATTGTTGATACCCATCAGGACTGACATTTGGTCAATGAAGGCTCCCGTTCCACCAGCACAGTTGCCATTCATTCTCAGTTCCATGTTCTTTCCATTGAAGAAGACGACCTTTGCATCCTCGCCTCCAATATCGATCAGGGCCTTCGCCTGAGGATAACGTGCCTTCGCAAAAACAGTTGCGGCAACCACTTCCTGTACGAACTCCACATGAAGCTGCTCAGCAGTTGACATGCCTACGGATCCGGTCACGCAAATCGTGCATTCAATATCCCCAAGTTTTTGTTGGATGCTATTGAAATATTGACTGACCAATTCCTTGACATGGGCATGGTGGCGTTCATAATTTGAATAAGCGATATTGCCGTTTCCGTCCAAGACAACGATCTTCGCCGTTGTGGATCCCACGTCCAATCCCACTTGATAACAGGTTGTGTTCATCTTTCTTTCTCCAAATTGACATGCAAATTTAATAACTTTTATCATCCTGAGGAAATAAAATATGTTTTAATTTATTAAATAGGTGATAAATAGATAACAAATTACGATGAATAGAATTTGATATACAGGTGTCTGATAAAATGTTAAATATTTCAGGATTTCTTTCTGTATGCAACTTTTTGCAGGAGCTTTTCGTCAAAGGGATAAATCAAGAAAGATAGCAAATGAAGAAGTTAGGGATTATTTTAGTTGTTGCCTTCGTTGTCTTAGTATTTGTTGCCGGGTTCTTTACTTATTTTGACAGGAGCACGATCAGGCAGGTATCAGAAGCTGAGATCACAAGGACGATCCATCCAAGGGAGTTCCATAAGATCGATGTACGTGCTGCCTGTGATGTGGAATTTGTCCAAGGAAACACAACCACTGTCCGGGTGCAGGGAACGAAGAACCAGGTGGATAATTGGGCCTTGAGCGTGGAGGACGGGACGCTGATGGTGCGTGATAAGGACCTTCGCTTCTATCTGAGTCGCAATTCATCTCATTCCGTGCGGTTGTTGGTCTCTTCTCCTGACTTGACGGATGTAGTGATGCGGGGTCCTGGCGATTTTGAGTCGCTCCGCAGGTTAGATACGGATGTCTTGCACATTACGCTGAATGGTAATGGGGATATCCATTTGGCAGACGTGATCTGCGATCAGGCGCAGTTCGAGATGAATGGGAGCGGGGATATTGAGTTCGATCGCCTGGAATGTCAGGAAAGTTCCATCCGGTTGGCTGGCTCAGGTGATGTGGATGCCAAACTGGTCAATGTGGATAAAAGTACAGTGGAACTGTTTGGCGCAGGGGACATTTCCGTTGACTTCCTGCATTGCGGTTATGCAAATTGCCGACTGTTTGGCGCAGGGGATATTACCTTGACTGGCGACCTTAAGCGCTTAGACAAAGACGTGAAGGGGGCGGGTGATTTTAGCGTAGATGCGTTAAACCTTCAGCAATAAAACAAATTTCTGCTAAAAAGTTTTCTTTTTTCACCTATTATATGTACCTTTACCGCCCAATTACGATAAAGGTACATTTCTTATTGAATTCTATTAAGGAAAATGAAGTATGCGATCATCGCGGCAGGGGAAGGATCCCGGTTGGCTTCCGAAGGCATTCAGGTCCCTAAGCCGTTGGTTAAAATCGAAGGAGAGCATCTGATTGATAGGTTGATTAGAATTTTTATGGAGAATCATGCCGATGAGGTTGATGTCATTTGTAATGATCTCACGCCGTATGTCAGTCAGCATCTTCGACGAATACAGGAAGAAGGGTTGAATGGAACCCCTGTCCCTTTGAAATATATCGTCCAGAGTACGCCCAGTTCTATGCACAGCTTCTTCGCGCTGAGCAGGCTCTTGGGGGGCACTCCATTCGTGCTGACCACGGTGGACACGATCTTCAGGGAGCATGAATTCTCTCAGTATGTGGCTTCTTTTCAGGAGGCTGTGTCCCACGGATGGGATGGAATGATGGGCGTCACGGATTTTGTTGACGATGAGAAACCTCTGTATGTCGGTACGGATGCGCACATGCAGGTCACTGGATTCTATGATACGAACACCGCTCATTGTACTTATATCTCGGGCGGCATCTATGGTCTGGCCCCCAATGCACTGCTTACCTTGGATGCTTGCATGGAAAGGGGTGAGTCGAGAATGCGTAATTTCCAGAGGGGATTGATTCGGGACGGTAGGAAGCTGAAAGCTTTTGCCTTCTCAAAGGTGCTTGACATCGACCATGCCTCGGATATCCGAAAAGCAGAGGAATTCATCCATGGGTAAGGTTCTGGCCATACGACGTGACGATACCTTCTCGCCTCATTCCATAGGGAAGGACAAGGCAATCCTCATGGCTGTCTTGCAACGCTTGGGAGATTGCCAGTTGATGGATGAAAGGGTATTTGACGATGCTTTGAAGATCCCGGAGGCAGATGCCTATTTATCCATGGGGCGTTTCCCGAAGACCTTGGAACGGTTGTCCCAAATAGAGAAGAAAGGGAAGGTCGTCGTCAATCGTGGGGAATCAGTGTGCCCTCGCTACGTGTTGGAGGATTTGATGAGAAAGCATCAAGTTGCCATGCCACCGGAGAAAGGTACCCATGGCTATTGGCTGAAGAATGGGGGATGGGCGACAGGAAAGGATGATGTGGTCTTTTGCCAGGACGAGCAACAGCTCCGAGAGGCTCTCTCCCGTTACCGGGAACGTGGCATCACTCATCAGGTGGTGAGTGCTCATGTGGTAGGCGACTTGGTCAAATGGTATGCGGTAGGGGACAGCTTCTTCCGCTATTACTATCCAAATGATGACGGCATCTCGAAATTCGGGGATGAGCGCCGTAACGGACAGGCTCACCATTATCCGTTTGACGTGGAGGCACTGCACCAGGAAGTGGTCAAGGTGGCTCGCCTGACGGGAATCGATGTCTATGGTGGGGATGCTATCATCGATCAGGATGGGAACTTTTATGTGATTGATTTTAATGACTGGCCCAGTTTCAGCAGGTGCCGCGAGCAAGCGGCAGATGCCATCGCAGACCTGGTCAGTCGCTATTTAAACGAAAAATAACACTGCACAATAGTGCCAAAGATATGTCAACATTTAAGAATTTATTACAGTCTTCATTGAAATCGAATGATACGGAGGAATGGCTTGACGTTCATTTTACACGTCCCATCGGACTGGTCTTCGCTCTTTTGTGGGACCGACTGAACATCCACCCGAATGTCATTACGATCCTCTCCTTTTTCTTAGGGGGTGCCGCTGGATACATGTTCTCGTTCACCGACCTATACCATAATCTCTATGGCGTCCTCCTGTTGATGCTTGCTAATTTCTGTGATTCTACCGATGGGCAGATGGCAAGGCTCACTGGGAAGAAGACTTTGTTAGGGCGGGTGCTCGATGGATTTTCTGGGGACGTGTGGTTCTTTTGCATCTATGTCGCCATTTCCGTGCGACTGATGGGCCAGAACATACCTGGATTAGACATCAAATGGGGTCTCTTGATCTGGATCTTGGCTATTCTCGCTGGGGTGATGAGTCATTCTCCTCAGAGCTCACTCGCTGATTACTATCGTCAGATCCATCTCTTCTTCCTGAAGGGTAAGGCGGGAAGCGAATTGGATAATTACGCCCAGCAGCATGCGATCTTAGAGAGCTTGCCGAAAAAGGAGTGGTTCGGCCGTCTTTTCTATTCTTCCTACTCGAATTATTGCAGGAGCCAGGAGAGGCGGACGCCTTGCTTTCAGAAATTCTTCCCTTGGTACAATGGACTTCAGGATGCAGGACAGAAAGAACAGGTGCGGCAGGCTTTCCTGGCAGGGAGCCGTCCTTTGATGAAGTATACTAACTGGCTGACCTTCAACGTGCGTGCCATTGTCATCTATGTCACCTGCCTGTTGAACTGTCCTTGGGTGTACTTGCTTTTTGAAATTATTGTTTTGAATATTCTTTATGTATATATGCACAAGCGGCACGAGCACTTGTGCGCTCACTTAATGATCCAAGCAACATGATTAGAGGATATATATTTGATTATGGTGGCACCCTTGATACCAATGGCTGCCATTGGGGAAAGATGTTATGGCATGCGTACCAGCGCCAGCAGATACCTGTTTCCGAGGATGCTTTCCGTGAAGCTTATGTCTATGCAGAGCGGACTTTGGGCAGGACCCCGATCATCCAAAGTGACTATACGTTCTACAAGACCCTGCAGACCAAGATCCGCATTGAGATGGAACACCTGTGTACCGTCGGTGCATGGGATGCTGACGAAGCTGCGTTCAAGGCTGGAATGCAGCGGGTCCTCGACGACCTGTATGCGAAAGTGAAGGAGATCACCGCCCATAGTAAGGAGGTTCTTGAGACCTTGCATGGGAAATACCCGATGGTATTGGTCAGCAACTTTTATGGGAACATCCATACTGTATTGTCGGAATTTGGGTTGGACGGTTTGTTCCAAGACGTGATAGAATCAGCTGTGGTAGGAATCCGGAAACCGAACCCTAAGATCTTCACCTTGGGCGTTGAGGCTTTGGGACTGAAGCCAGAAGAATGCGTCGTCGTCGGCGATAGCTTCTTTAAGGATATAGAGCCAGCCCGGCAGGCGGGATGCAAGACGGTTTGGTTCAAGGGGGAAGGCTGGACAGACCAGTCGTATGATGAGACAGTGCCCGACCGGGTGATTACGGACTTGGGGCAGCTTCTCTAAGCTAACATTACATGACAAGACGGGATCTATTCAGGATCAATAGAACACATTTATGAGGAAAAAGTTAAAGATTGTAGGGATCATTGCCGTACTGTGGATGATTGCTGTCTCCGCGTCTGCTCAGATCACAGGTGTTATCACCGATGCACAGACCGGTGATACCTTGTTCTATCCGAGCGCAGCCTATAAGGGCCATCATGTCGCGGTTAGTGGCAATGCGCAGGGACAATACAAGATAGAGCGACACGAGGGATGGTCCCTGACGTTCAGTTCTGTCGGCTATAAGTCACAGACTGTGCTGATCAAGGAGAATACGCCGAACGTCCTGAACATCAAGTTGAAACCGGACACAAAGCAATTGTCCGAGGTGGTCATCCGGCATAAACGCGCGCGTTATTCCCGAAAGAATAACCCTGCCGTTGAATTGATGAGACGTGTCATCGCTGCCAAGAAGAAAACGGATCTGACCAATCATCCTTATCTGCAATATACCAAATATCAGAAGATTACCTTTGCACTGAACGACCTCAAGCCATCCGACTTAGACAGTGGCTTCTTTGCCAAGAAGAAATGGCTGCTTGACCAGGTGGAGGTGAGTCCTTATAACCAAAAGCTTACCCTGCCGCTGACAGTCGACGAGACGGTTACGCAGCATCTCTACCGCAAAGACCCTAAGTCGGAAAAGGATATCATCATCGGACAAAATTCACAGGGTATCAACCAGTTGTTCCAGACCGGTGATATCGCGACGGTTGCCTTAAAGGATGTCTTCACAGACGTTGACATCTATGATGATCAGGTGCGACTGCTCCAATATCCTTTCACCAGTCCAATCGGAAAGGATGCTATCAATTTTTATCGATATTATATTGAGGACACTGTCTATGTGGATAGGGATCTTTGTTATCATTTGCAGTTTCTTCCGAATAACCAGCAGGATTTTGGATTCCGTGGGGAACTGTATATCTTGGCCGACTCCACCTTGCATGTCAAGCGATGCAACCTGACGATTCCTAAGAGAAGTGACGTGAACTTCGTGGATAATCTCCAGATCCAGCAGGAATATACCCGGTTACCGGATGGGGAATGGGCACTGACCGTCGATGACATGATCGCCGAGATGTCTCTTGCCAAGTTCCTGCAGAAGGTGTTGGTGGTCAGGACGACACGATTGACCGACTATGCCTTTGATGAACTGCCCAAGAAACTGTTCAAGGGAAAGGCTAAGGAGAAACGAGAGGCGGATGCCCAGATGCGTGATGAGGCTTTCTGGAATAAGTACCGAACCGTTGAACTGACGAAGAGCGAGTCGTCAATGGATGCCTTTATCCATCGGATTGAACAGCTGAAAGGCTTCAAGTATATTATCTTCGGGGCAAAGGCTCTGATCGAGAACTTCGTCGAGACCGGCGACGAGAACCATCCGAGTAAGGTGGATATCGGACCTGTCAATACGATGATCACCAAGAACTTCATCGATGGATGGCGTACGCGTATCACGGCGCAGACTACCGCCAACCTGAACAAGCATTGGTTTGCCTCAGGATATTATGCAAGGGGATGGAAGAATGACAAGAATTACTATAAGGCCGACCTGACCTATTCCTTCAATAAGAAGGATTACTTGCCCCGGGAGTTTCCCAAGCGCACCCTGTCCTTCACGTCTGAGTATGATATCATGGCTCCATCGGACAAGTTCATCCATACCGATAAGGATAATATGTTCACGGCCTTCAAATGGACAACCGTGGACAAGATGATGTTCTATAACCGACAGACCCTGAAATTTGAGCGTGAGGAGGAATGGGGCTTCAAGACAACGGTGGCATTGAAAACGGAAGAGAACGAAGCTGCCGGCTCTTTGTTCTTCCAGTCGCTGGCTCACCCTGACCCGCAGCGTGCGGAGATCATGTCACATTTGTCTAACTATGAACCAGGATTCTTAACCCATAATGGCAAGATACGTACCACCGAGGCGATGTTCGGGATCGAGATCGCACCGGGCCGGACTTATATCAACACTAAGCAGCGCAGGGTTCCCATCAACTTAGATGCCCCTGTCTTCGGGATTACACATACGGTGGGCGTCAAAGGTGTCCTTGGAGGTGAATATAATTACAACTTCACCGAGGCGAATATCTATAAGCGCTTCTGGCTGAACAGCTGGGGAAAGATGGACATCTACCTCAAAGGCGGGATCGAATGGAACAAAGTCCCCTTCCCCTTGCTGATCATGCCTGCTGCCAACCTCTCTTACATCATAGAGGATGAGACGTTCAACTTGATCAATAACATGGAGTTCCTCAACGACCGTTACGCGTCCTTGGATGCTTCTTGGGATATGAACGGGAAGATCTTCAACCGTATCCCCTTGCTGAAGAAGTTGAAGTGGCGTGAGTTTATTGGGATCAAGTGCCTGTGGGGAAAGCTTTCTGACAAGAATAACCCGACCCTTTCGGAGAATGCTCATGACCCGGTCCTCATGCAATTCCCGGATGGCAGCTCGGTGATGGACCCTAAACGTCCCTATGTCGAACTGGTCTTCGGCATCCACAACATATTCAAGTTCCTGCATATCGAATGGGTGCACCGCTGCAATTACAATTACTTGCCCTCAGCACCCAACAAGAACGGCATCCGTGCCATGCTCCGCATGACCTTCTAAGAGGGTGTTCCGTGCTTGATATAGACGACATCAACATCCTGTAAGGTGATGAGACAGCCCTTGGGCTGCTCATCCAACAGGGGCTTGATGGTCTGGAGGTAGTCGTTGATCGGAGCCTCGTCATCGATAATCTCCACAGTGACAGGCACTTTCTCGGCAAACTCCCAAAGCGACGGCGAGGTGAAATCACTGCTGGTCCCATAGCCCATCACTCCTTTATAGATCGTCGCGCCCGACATGCCCAGCTCTCTTGCCGTCCTGGCAAGATACTGATAGAGCGGCTCGTGCTTGTATTTGTCTGTATTGCTGACATAGATCCTTAGCTTTTTAGCCTTGCTGTTTATTTCCATGGTCAATCCTTTCTTTTCGATCGTCTGACAAAGATAGTGCTTTTTTCCGTAACTTCCCTCTTTTTTATTTAAAATAATGCCCCTTCCCATTGGATTCTGTCCTGGACAGGTTAGAGGACGAAGGGAAATGTAGATGGAATCTTACGATTCTTTAAAAGAAAACATAATTTTGCGACGGTCTTTGCACATGATTGGATATTTTTGTGTAAGTTTGCAAGGGAAAGCCGCGATGAGGGATTCTCTGAAAGCGGATTTTGATTAAGAGTGTTTGACAATGAGAAAAATAGTGAATCCTTACTTGCATCAAGAGGGGTATGATTGCTTTGGGTGCTGCCCGGATAATCCGATCGGCTTGCACATGGAATTCTTTGAGGATGGTGATGAGATCCTCTCTTTTTGGCGACCTCAGGAGCATTTCCAGGGGTGGAAAGGGGTGATGCACGGTGGTATCTTGGCTACCCTGATTGATGAGACTTGTGGATGGGTGGTCACGAGGAAGTTGCAGGCAGCTGGTATGACCACTCGCTTGGACATCCATTACAAGCACCCGGTGAGAAGCACTGACCCTCAGTTGACGGTCCGTGCCTCGATCAAGGAGCAGAAACGACAGTATGTTTTCATGTCAGCTACCATTGAGAACAGTCGGGGAGAGACGTGCGTGACGGCGGATGTCGTCTATTATGCCATGGATCCGGAACGATCAAGGGAGATGGGCTTCACGGGTTGTGAGGTAGAGAACGAGCAGTTACTGTCCATGTGACGGTACCTCGACGTGCCTAAGAAGAAAGGAAAAGGGAGAATGAATATATTATTAGCTGATAACCAGGGGATCACACGGGCTGGACTGATGTACATCCTCGACAGTATCCAGGGCGTGGAATATCGCCAGGTGACGGACAAAGCTGGACTGTTGGAAGCATTGAGGGAGTATCCTGCCTGTGCCGTGATCATGGACTATACCTTGTTCGACATCAATGACGCGGCAGAACTGCTCATCCTGAACCAGCGTTTCCCACAAGTGCAGTGGCTGCTCTTCAGTGAGGACCTGAGTACAGACTTCGTCCGCATGCTCATCGCCAGCAGTTCAGCCTTCAGCATCTTACTTAAGGAGTCCCCTCTCCCTGAGATCCGCGAGTCGATTCAGTTCGTGATCCGTGGGCAACGTTATATCTGCCAGCGAATGACAGAGCTTTTGTTGGCTCCTGCCCATGCAACGGAGGAGAAGGTCAACCTCACCAAGACAGAGACGGAGATCCTCAAGGACATCGCTTTGGGAATGACGACTAAGGAAATTGCGGAGAAACGGTTCTCAAGCTTCCATACCGTGAACACCCATCGGAAAAATATCTTCCGCAAATTGGGGGTGAACAACGTGCATGAAGCTACGAAATATGCCTTGCGGGCAGGACTTGTGGATTCAGCAGAGTACTATATTTAAAAGAAAAGAGTTAGGAGGGTCTCCCGACAGTCCTAACTCATCGCTAACTAACTTATTATCAACTATTCATTACTCATCTTAATAAATATGTCGCAAAGGTAAGTGATTTCATTCAAAGCTCCATGGAAAACTTTGGATTTTTGCACGTAAACGTTTGCGTAACCGGATAATTTGAGTATATTTGCAGTCAATTATTGTAGGTTATGAAGCAGCATCGTACATCTCTGAAGGATTTAGCCGATCAACTTGGGGTGAGCATCGCCACGGTATCCCGTGCCTTGCGGAATAGTCATGAGGTAGGGGATGAGGTCAAGGAAAAGGTGAAAGCCCTTGCCCGCGAACTCAACTATCGCCCGAATCCTTTCGCGCAGAGCCTGAGGAAAGAGGCTCCCCATATCATCGGGGTTATCGTCCCCAACTTAGTCACGCATTATTTTGCGGCGGTCTTGGCTGGTGCCGAGGACTATGCGTCAAGGAGGGGCTATTCGGTGTTTAGCGTCAACACCCATGAAAGTTATGAAAGGGAAGTGAAGGCGGTGGATAACTTCATCTCCATGCACGTCGAGGGCATCATTGCCTGCCTGTCGCAAGAGACGGTCGACTATCGTCATTTCGAGTATCTGCATGAGTTGGGCATCCCATTGGTCTTCTTCGCCAGGACCTGTCTGCCCGATAAGTTCTCCCAAGTGGTAGCCAATGGCGATGAGGCTGCCTATGAGGCGACCCTCCATCTGATCAAGACTGGCAGCAGGAGGATTGCTTTCCTGGGCGGGACGAATCACTTGGACATGGTCGTGCGTAGGAAGCATGGTTACTTGGAGGCTCTTCGTGAGTGCCATATCCCGATCGACCGTACCTTGGTGATCTGCGATAAGATCGACTTTGAGGTGGCGCGCCAGGCTGCGATCGGGTTGCTCAAACGCCCCGACCGCCCGGATGCCATCCTTGCCTTTAACGATATCGTTACGTATGCTGCCTTTGACGCGATCAAGGAGATGAAATTGAGCATCCCGAATGATGTCGCCATCATCGGGTTTACGGATGGGGACAATGCTGCCTTCGTTACCCCGAGGCTTTCAGCGATCATGGACCAGGCGTGCGTACAGGGGGAAAAGGCTTGTGATATCTTAATGCGCCATATCAATGGAGATGCTAAGATCTATAGGGAAGTCGTCCCTATGATCCTGAAAATCAGGGAGTCATCCGAGAAAAGTTGATGCCGTTTCTTGGACAGGTACCGCCCTGTTTTCCAAAAGGTCATCTCCTGTCTTCTAATAGGTCATCTTTTGCCTCTTAAAAGGTCATCTAATGAAGCCTAAAAGGTCATCTTTCAGGGCGCGAAAGGTCATCTCTTGCGTTTTGCCTGCTGATGCCCTTGTCTCAGAACTAAGCCGCAGCCCTCTCCAAGCTAAGGTTTCGCGTCTTTCGACCTTAGCTTTTGCAATCTTTTGTGGTTCTTTTTGCATGGAGATCAGGAAAAAACAACTATCTTTGCAAATGGAAATTGATTAAAATTACTACCGAGATGAAAATTCGAATGATTCTGATGATGGTTCTGTGCATCGGGGGATGTGTGGCTTCTGATGCTGGGAACTACGCCAAGCAGGGAAACTTGATTACCGTTCAAGTAAAAAATCACGCAAGCAAAGGTGCCAGGCAAGTTCGCCTGCAAGTGATCAACGACAAGATCATTCGCGTGGAGGCGACGGCAGAGGATGCCTTTCCCCAGAAGACAAGCTTGATCATTGTCCCGCAAAAGCCTTATTCCCGTTTCTCTGTCCATGAGGATGGTGAACAGGTCGTGGTAGTTACGTCCTCAGTGAAGGCAGTGGTGGATGCTCGGGATGGTCGTGTCGCCTTCTATGATGCAACAGGTCGGAGGATGCTCTCCGAAGCCCTTCAGGGAGGAAAGACTTTCCTTCCGTTTACGGTCCCCGACCGTGAGATAGGCGTGGATGCCAAGAAAGTGAGTGGGAGCCAGAAGCGAGGATGGACCTGGCGCGCCCTTTTCGACAGCCCGGATGATGAGGCATTCTATGGGCTCGGCCAGCACCAGGCGGAGGAAATCAACATGAAAGGCAAGAACGAGGACTTGTTCCAGTATAATACAAAGGTGAGCGTGCCTTTCGTCATCAGCAATAAGAACTACGGGATCTTATGGGATTCCTATTCCTATTGCCGTTGGGGCAATCCCAACGACTACCAACAGCTGAACCGGGCATTCAGACTCTATGACAGAAGAGGCAAGGAAGGGCACCTGACGGGCATCTACGTAGACCGGGAAGGGAAACGCTTGGTACGTGATGAAGACAGTATCTACTATGAGTTTGGATGTCCGGAAACGTCTGAGATCGCCCGTCGTACAGAGCCCGGTGGCATCAAGAACCTGCCGAAGGGATTCAATCTCGATGGGTCGCACGTCGTTTATGAAGGCTTCTTGGAGGCTCCTACGACGGCAACCTACCATTTTATCCTGTACTATGCAGGGTATATGAAAGTCTTTGTCGGAGGCAAGCAGGTGGTGGCTGAACGCTGGCGTACCGCTTGGAATCCGAACTCGTGGAAGTTTACTGTACCGATGACCGCTGGCAAGAAAACGCAATTGCGGATTGAATGGCAGCCGGACACATGTACTGGAGTGTCACAGCCCTTATGATTTGTTTTGCTGTCCTGTTCATGTTCTGTCATTATCGCTATGGCAGCGATGTCATGGCTAGTCAGAAAGTGGGAAAAGGAGCCGTCGCCGATATCCATAAAGATTGAGAGGTATCCTAATGGACGTACGAGATCGGAAAGATGATGAATTGATACGACAATTATTCTGTACGACCCGGATTTTTTCCCGGACTTTGAACGGCTGTGTAGCCCCTTTAGGACTTCACAGCTCGGAATGGATGGTCCTGAACTTCATTCACTTGAATGACGGCATTGCCCAGGCCGATTTGATTCGTTATTTCAAGGTAGAAGCGGCAGCGATTACGCGCACGTTGAGCCGGCTGGAGAAGAAAGGCCTGATTAGCCGTCATCCTATGGAGAAAGGGCGGGGTAAGTACATCGAATTGACCGAAGACGGCCGGGACCTGTTTGCCAAAGCGGAACCTTTTGTAACGGCCCATCGGAGACAGGCCTTGCAGGGATTGTCAGCAACGGAACGTCAGCAGCTATTGACACTGTGTGCGAAAGTCCAAGCGGCTTTAGAGGCGGAATAGTATATATTTTTATCATATAGAGGACTTACCTATACTGATTTCCCATAGATAGCTTACAAATCATCGGCATATGCGTATAATTAAATCAAGATATTACCTATGCTGAAAGGAGATTTTAAAAATGAAAATTGTCTTGTTGGAATCGTTAGGTATCAGCCAGGAATTGCTTGATTCGTATGTAAAACCCTTGAAGGAAAAAGGCTATGAATTTGCTGCGTATGAACGCAATGATGACCCAGCCGTCCAGATTGAAGAAGCGAAGGACGCCGATATCCTCATCATCGCCAACATGCCCCTTAAAGCGGAAGTCATCAATGCCTGCCCGAACCTGAAGTACATCGACGTCGCCTTTACCGGTGTCGACCACGTTGCCTTGGATGCTGCCAAAGCAAGAGGCATCAAAGTCAGCAATGCATCGGGCTATTCGACCGTTGCTGTTGCTGAATTGACCATCGCCATGATGCTCGACTTGCTCCGCCGCGTTCCCCAGGTCGATGCG
>CAJLYG010000050.1 GCA_905210845.1 uncultured Prevotella sp. | reverse complement strand
GGCGACCTCGATATTAAGCTCATGGGCAGAGGCTTCGCATGCACTCCCGCAAGGTTTTCCGCTAAGGCAAGGCTGGCACCACCACTCAAGAAGCCAAAGGGCTGGCGATTGCGCTCATCTACTTTCATTCGTGCCATACACGTATCTTCTTCTGACGTAGAAAGGAACTCCATACCCAACGTATTGGAAAGTCCGTCTTGTCGTTTTAGGATTTGCTTTATATGATCGACGTTCATAGCTATTTTGATTGATTAAGACAAAGATACAACAAAAGGAGGACATAACAAAATATATAAGAAAATTTATGTTATCTTTGCTCGTCTTGCTTTTTTTGCTTACTTTTGCGGATGAGTAAAAACAATGACATGAAAAGACTAATCCTACTCTTTCTCCTCATCCAAGTTATAGGGGTGAATGCCACCCCCATTGATGGCTTACTGGAACGTATTGACAAAGGGGCATCCAGGAAATTCAAGATTGAGCGGATCAAGAGCGACAAGGACTTCTTCGAACTCGACCAAGAAGGCCATCGCGTCGTCGTCCGTGGCAACACATGGGTGAACATCGCTTCCGGCATCAATTGGTACCTGAAATATGATGCAGGCATTCATCTCTCCTGGAATGGGATGACTGCCCATCTTCCTGCCGTTCTTCCCAAAGCGAGGAAAGAACGCCACGAAACCGACCTGAAGCTCAGATACGACTTCAACTACTGTACGTTCTCTTATTCCATGGCTTTCTGGGATTGGGACAGATGGCAGAAAGAGATCGACTGGATGGCATTGCATGGCGTGACGATCCCGCTCGCTGCGGTAGGGGAGGAATGCGTATGGAGAAACATGCTCCTCAAATTAGGATATACGAAGAAAGAGATAGGGACCTTCATTGCCGGTCCTGCTTTCCTGGCATGGTGGGCGATGAACAACCTCGAAGGATGGGGCGGTCCGCTGCCTGAGTCTTGGTATGCGCAACAGGAAAAGCTGCAGAAACGTATCTTAGCAAGGATGCGAGAATACGGGATGCATCCCGTATTGCCAGGCTATTCCGGCATGATACCTCATGATGCCAAAGAGAAATTAGGTCTGAATGTTGAAGACGCTGGACTTTGGAATGGCTTCCAGCGACCCGCCAACCTACTCCCCACAGACCCTAAGTTCAAAGAGATTTCCTCCCTATATTATCAAGAACTGACCAAACTGTTTGGGAAGTCAGATTATTATTCCATGGATCCTTTCCATGAAAGCAGTGATGACAACCGTATCGACTATGCTGCCTCTGGGAAGGCCATCATGCAAGCCATGAAAGCCTGCAACCCACAAGCAACATGGGTGATACAAGGATGGACGGAGAATCCCCGGCCTGAAATGATCAAAGACTTGAAAGCAGGAGACCTGCTGATCCTTGACCTTTTCAGTGAATGCCGTCCCATGTGGGGCATCCCTTCCATCTGGAAGAGGAAAAACGGATATGAGAACCATGACTGGTGCTTCTGCATGCTTGAGAATTTCGGGGCCAACGTCGGACTGCATGGGCGCATGGACCAGTTGCTCCATAATTTCTATCTGACGAAAGACAATCCCCTTGCTGCTCATCTGAAGGGTATCGGATTCACCATGGAAGGCTCAGAGAACAACCCTATCATGTTTGAGCTCATGAGTGAGTTGCCATGGCGCCCGGAAAAGTTCACCAAGGAAGACTGGGTGCGCCAGTATGTCAAGGCACGTTATGGTACTGATGATCCCGTCATCCAACAAGCATGGCAAATCCTGGCAGCATCTATTTACAACTGTCCCATGGGCAACAACCAACAGGGCCCTCACGAGAGTATCTTCTGTGGGCGTCCATCCCTGAACAACTTTCAGGTGAAGAGCTGGTCGAAGATGCGCAATTATTACGATCCCGCGGATACCAAGAAAGCCGCCATCCTGATGGCAAGTGTAGCCGACAAGTACAGGGGCAACAATAATTTCGAATACGATTTGGTAGACATCGTCAGGCAAGCCGTTGCCGACCAAGGCAGGATTCAATATCTCCGGACCATCGCAGATTACAATGCTTTCTCGCGGAAAGAATTCCAGCAAGACGCAAGACGCTTCTTAGACTTGCTGGACATGCAGGATGCCTTACTCGGCACCCGCCCCGAATTCCGGTTGGGACATTGGACGGAAGCCGCAAGGAAGCTCGGGACAAACGTTGCAGAGAAAGACCTGTATGAATGGAATGCCCGTGTCCAGATTACCACCTGGGGAGATCGGTATTGTGCGAACAAAGGAGGACTGAGAGACTATGCCAACAAGGAATGGCAGGGTCTGTTGAAAGACTTCTATGCCCATCGCTGGAAAATCTACTTCCAAGCCTTAGAAGACCAGATGGCGCACAATGCCTTGCCCAACGAAGATGAATTAGGAGGTGGACCGAATGCCAACAAGACCGTGTCGGAACTATTCTCCATGGCTCTGCCGAAAGGTCCTCAGATCGATTGGTACGCCATCGAAGAGCCTTGGACAAAAGAACATAACATTTATACAAGTCGACCAGAAGGAGACCCGATTGACATGGCCCGGAAAGCCGTAGAATTGATAAAATAAAAGAATACAGCATATCATTAACAATACGATCAATCATGGAGAAATCAAGACGTTTGCTATCACTTGACATTCTACGGGGAATTACCGTCGCAGGAATGATCTTGGTCAATAATGGATGGGGAGAATCATTCCACGCCCTTACCCATTCGGAATGGAATGGGATGACGCCCTGCGACATGGTCTTTCCGTTCTTCATGTTCATCATGGGTATCTCCACGTATCTATCATTATCCAAATACCAATTCCATCCGACGGTCCCAGCCCTTCGGAAAATCATCAAGAGGACAGTTCTCTTATTCCTGATCGGTCTTTTCATCAACTGGTTCGATTTGATATGGACAGGTGATCTCGGTTTCCAGCATCTCAGGATATGGGCAGTCTTGCAGCGGATTGCAGTGTGTTACTGCCTGGTATCCCTCTATGCCCTCTGCGTCAATCACCGCTATCTCCTGCCAACGATCATCGGCATATTAGTTGGATACACCCTCATTTTGGCATGTGGCAATGGCTATGCCGCTGATAGCAGCAATATTGCTGCCAAGATCGACCTATCCCTTTTTGGTTATGACCATCTGTACCACAAGAGCCCTATTGACCCTGAGGGATTATTGGGCATCCTTCCCTCCACGGCTCATGTGATGATTGGGTTCTATTGTGGAAAACTCTTGAAGCAAACGGATGACATAAACAGGAAGGTCATGAACTTCTTCATTGTCGGTACCATCCTACTTACCATTGGTTTCCTGCTTTCCCAGTTTGGTTTGCCCTTGAACAAGCGGATCTGGAGTCCCAGCTTTGTATTCGTGACCTGTGGCGCGGGAGCCCTTTTGCAAGGATTGCTGATGTACATCATCGATATCAAAGGGCAGCAGAAATGGTGTGGGTTCTTCCACGTCTTTGGCATTAATCCCTTGTTCCTTTACGTGGCCAGTGAACTGCTTGCCATTCTTTTCGGCCATACCGGCATTTCCAAATCCGTCTATACGGCTATCCATGCCCTTATCCCAAGTCTCCCTTGGGCTTCCCTGACGTATGCCCTCTGCTTTGTCCTGCTCAACTTCCTGTTAGGATATCCTTTGTTTAAAAAGAAAATATACATTAAATTATAATCCCCATCACGACTTACCATCACCCGGACATGATAAAAAAGATAAAATAAGGCGTTCATTCAGATTTATTTTGTACTTTTGCGGTTGAATTCAATTACATAGAATATATTCGACCATTTATGAACGTTTTAGAATTAAGTGAACAGGAGATTGTCAGGCGTCAGAGCCTGCAAGAACTCCGTAACATGGGCATTGACCCATATCCTGCTGCAGAATATCCTACCAACGCATTCAGTGTAGACATCAAGGCTGAATTCAAGGAGGAAGAGAAGCGCGAGGTTTGCATTGCCGGACGAATGATGAGCCGTCGTGTGATGGGCAAGGCTTCATTTGCCGAGATTCAGGATTCAAAAGGTAGAATTCAGGTCTATTTCAACCGTGACGAACTTTGTCCGGGTGAAGACAAAGACCTATACAATAAGGTTTTCAAGCGTTTGTTAGACATCGGCGACTTCATCGGTGTAACCGGATATGTATTCAGGACCCAGACTGGGGAAATCTCCGTACATGCCCAGACACTTACGCTGCTCAGCAAGAGCCTGAAGCCACTGCCTATCGTCAAATATAAGGATGGGGTTGCCTACGATAAGTTTGATGATCCCGAGCTCCGTGCCCGTCAACGTTATGTTGACCTCATCGTCAACGATGGCGTGAAAGACACCTTCCTCAAGCGCGCCACTGTGCTCCGTACCATGCGTAAGTTCTTTGACGATGCGGGCTATACGGAAGTAGAGACCCCTATCCTGCAAAGCATTCCAGGAGGAGCCAGTGCCCGTCCCTTCATTACTCATTTCAATGCCTTGAACATTGACATGTACATGCGTATCGCCACAGAACTATATCTGAAGCGCTTGATCGTTGGCGGTTTTGAGGGCGTGTATGAAATTGGGAAGAACTTCCGCAATGAAGGCATGGACAAATACCATAACCCTGAGTTTACCTGCCTTGAGCTCTATGTGCAGTACAAGGACTACAACTGGATGATGAGCTTTACAGAGCGCCTGTTGGAGACCATT
Organism: uncultured Prevotella sp.; assembly: GCA_905210845.1. Lineage (GTDB taxonomy): Bacteria > Bacteroidota > Bacteroidia > Bacteroidales > Bacteroidaceae > Prevotella. Next base: position 11,866 of record CAJLYG010000050.1, on the reverse strand, counting down.
TGCATTGCCGTGAACGGCTGCACGGAGGTCAAGAACGGCGATCACATCATCTCGTTCAAGGCTCCATTCAAGCGTCTCCCAATCTTGGATGCCATCAAAGAGAAGACAGGGTTTGACCTCTCTGACAAGAGCGAGGAGGAAATCCGCAAGATTGCCACCGTTGACCTCAAGATGGAGGGCATTGACGAGAGCTTCGGAAAAGGAAAGTTGATCGATGAGATCTTCGGGGAATTCTGCGAAGGCACATTCATCCAGCCCACCTTTATCATCGACTATCCCGTAGAGATGAGCCCACTGACGAAAATGCACCGTTCCAAGCCAGGACTGACCGAGCGATTTGAGTTGATGGTGAATGGCAAGGAACTTGCCAATGCCTATTCCGAGCTGAACGACCCCATCGACCAGGAACAACGTTTCATCGACCAGATGAAGTTGGCAGACAAGGGAGATGACGAAGCCATGATCATCGACCATGACTTCCTTCGCGCACTACAGTATGGCATGCCTCCTACGTCAGGCATTGGCATCGGTATCGACCGTCTCTGCATGCTCATGATCGGCAAGGAAAACATCCAGGAAATCATGCTCTTCCCACAGATGAAACCGGAGAAGAAAATCCCACAGGACAGCATTCAGGCATGGGCAGCCATCGGCGTCCCAGAGAACTGGGTATATGTCTTGCGGAAGGCTGGCTTCAACCTCATCTCTGATATCAAGGGGGAAAAGGCACAAGGCCTGCAACAGAAGGTCGGCGAGATCAACAAGAAATACAAGCTTGGCTATGATAAGCCCAGCGTGGAAGAGATCCAGCAGTGGATAGATCGTTCAAACCAATAGATGAAGGCGAAAGCCTGATCCTGAATGTTTCATTTTAACGATAAGTAGAAGGTGTTCAATTGCGGCAAAATAGCAATCATCGTGGGTGGTAGTTGGGCTACGGCAATCGCCAAGATCATAGTGGGGCACACCCACCATATCGGATGGTATATGCGCCGTGATGACCGCATAGAGGATTTCAAGAGGATGGGGCACAACCCAGCCTACCTGACCAGTGTCCACTTTGATATCAACGAGATCGTTTTCTCAAGCGATATCAACAAGATCGTAGAGAACTATGACACGCTGGTCTTCGTTACCCCGTCCCCATACCTGAAGAATCATCTGAGGAAGCTGAAGGCACGTATCCATGATAAGTTCGTCATCACAGCCATCAAGGGGATCGTTCCGGATGAGAATCTGGTCTGCTCTGAATATTTCCATCAGATATACGATGTGCCCTACGAGAACCTTGCCGTCATCGGCGGTCCTTCCCATGCCGAGGAGGTTGCCTTGGAGCGGCTCTCCTACCTGACCGTGGGATGCAGTGATGCTGAGAAGGCGAAGGCATTCGCTGAAGGATGCCTGATGAGTGACTTTATCAAGACCAAAACCAGCTTAGATGTCATCGGCATTGAATACGCTTCGGTCTTGAAGAATGTCTTTGCCATCGCTGCGGGTATTTGTAGTGGACTGAAATACGGTGATAATTTCCAGGCAGTGCTCATGTCGAATGCAGTTCAAGAGATGAACCGCTTCCTAACCGCTGTCAACCCGATCCAAAGGAATGTATATGATTCTGTCTACCTGGGCGACTTATTAGTCACAGGATATTCCAATTTCAGTCGCAACCGCACTTTCGGGACCATGATTGGCAAGGGATATTCTGTAAAGAGCGCACAAATAGAGATGGAGATGATTGCGGAAGGCTATTTTGGAACAAAATGCATGAAGGAGATCAACCGTCACATGCACGTGAACATGCCCATCTTGGATGCCGTGTACAATATCCTGTACGAAAGGATCAACCCTCAAATTGAGATCAAGCTCCTCACGGACAGTTTCAGATAGAAGAAAATATCAATTTTAAATAGTTGAAAACAATGAAAAGTATTAGCTTAGACATTACGAAAGCCGCCCAATTCTTGAATGCGGGCGCTGTAAAAGCTTACGAGCCCAAAGTAAAGGCCGCTCAGGAAGCTCTTGAAAATGGCACTTGTGCTGGCAACGATTTCTTAGGCTGGCTGCATCTGCCCTCATCCATCACGCCTGAGTTCCTTGCTGAGATCCAGGCTACGGCTGACATCTTGCGCGACAACTGCGAGGTGATCGTTGTGGCCGGTATCGGAGGTAGTTATTTAGGAGCCCGTGCTGTCATCGAGGCTTTAGGCAATTCTTTCGCATGGTTGGTCAATGACAAGAGGAATCCGACCATTATGTTTGCTGGCAATAATATCGGCGAGGACTACCTCGCAGAGTTGACTGCATATCTGAAGGACAAGAAATTTGGCGTCATCAATATTTCCAAGTCTGGTACCACGACAGAGACAGCCCTCACCTTCCGTCTCTTAAAGAAGCAGTGCGAGGCTCAGCGTGGCAAGGATGAGGCAAAGAAGGTGATTGTTGCCGTTACAGACGCCAAGAAGGGCGCTGCCCGTAAATGCGCTGACAAGGAAGGCTATAAGACCTTCGTCATCCCCGACAACGTAGGCGGACGATTCTCTGTCCTCACGCCAGTAGGGTTGCTGCCTATCGCCTGCGCTGGCTTTGACATTAAGGAACTCGTCGCAGGTGCCCAGGACATGGAGAAGGCATGCGATCTCAACGTTCCTTTCGAGGAGAATCCTGCCGCACAATATGCTGCTGTCCGTCAGGGACTGTACACACAGGCAGGCAAGAAGATTGAGATTATCGCCAATTTCCAGCCCAAGCTCCATTTCATTGCTGAATGGTGGAAGCAGTTGTACGGGGAAAGCGAAGGCAAGGACCATAAAGGTATTTTCCCTGCCGCATGTGATTTCACGACCGACCTGCACTCCATGGGACAGTGGATCCAAGATGGCGAGCGTACCATCTTCGAGACCGTGATTTCCATTGAGACTCCTAACAAGGAACTCGACTTCCCCTTCGATGAGGAGAACCTTGATGGCTTGAACTTCCTTGCAGGCAAGCGCGTGGATGAAGTGAACAAGATGGCAGAGCTTGGCACACGCTTAGCTCACGTAGATGGAGGCGTCCCGAATATCCGTATCAGCGTTCCTCTCTTGAACGCTTATTACATCGGACAGTTGATCTACTTCTTTGAAAAGGCATGTGGTATCAGCGGCCTGCTGGAAGAGGTCAACCCATTCAACCAACCCGGTGTCGAGGCCTATAAGAAGAACATGTTTGCGTTGCTCAACAAACCTGGATACGAGGCTGAGAGCAAAGCCATTCAGGAGCGGCTCGCTAATGAGAAATAAACAAGATGATTGAAGAGATCGAACAATACTTAGAAAAGCACGACTTTAAAGCATTCACGCCTAAAGTCGTGCTTTTTGATATGGACGGTGTCCTCTATGACAGCATGCCCAACCATGCCATCGCGTGGCAGAAAACCATGCAGTTATACGGCATCCATTTCACTGCCGCAGATGCGTATGCCACGGAAGGGGCCAGAGGGGTGGATACTATCCGACTCTATTGGAGGAAGCAGAAAGGAGAAGAGATCACCGAGGAACGGGCACAAGAGATCTATGATGTCAAGACAAGATTTTTCCACGAGATGCCCACGGCACCTGTCTTTGAGGGTGTGGTTCCCTTGATGCGAAAGATCAAGTCATCCGGACTCACCATCGGAGTCGTCACCGGCAGTGGACAGCGTCCCTTGATCCAACGATTAGTCGAGGACTTTGGGGAGTTCCTTGACGAAGAGCATATTGTCACCGCATACGACGTGGAAAGAGGGAAGCCCAACCCGGATCCCTATCAGATGGGATTAAAGAAGGCTGGCAACCTTCAGCCCAATGAAGGCATTGTCGTGGAAAATGCCCCCTTAGGGGTTGAAGCGGGAGTAGCCGCTAAGATCTTCACCGTAGCCGTCAATAGTGGTCCCCTCCCTGATTCCACGCTTTCCCAAGCAGGAGCCAATATTGTCTATAAGACGATGACGCAATTCTGCAGAGATTGGAATCTATTCAGCAAATAACAAAAAGGTAGACAGGATAACATCATGTACGCATTATTTTTTGATATCGACGGGACATTGGTTAGCTTCAAGACCCATCAAGTACCGGAATCTACGGTAGAAGCGCTCACCTTGGCAAAGGAGAAGGGATCCAAGGTTTATATATCCACAGGTCGTCCCACCAAGATCATTACCAACCTGCATGCCATCGAACATCTCATCGATGGTTATATCACCATCAATGGTGCCTATTGTTATGTGGGTAGAGAAGTGGTCTGCTGCCATCCCATCCCAGAGGAGGAGGTAGGCATCATCCTCGAAGATGCCCGGAGAAAGAACAAGGCATGTATGGTTGTGGGGGAAACGGATATCGTCTTGTACAACTACCAGCCTATCGTACACAAGATCTTCTACGAGCAATTAGATGTCAAGAACCTAAACCCCCATCTGACTTTGGAAGACATCAAAGGCCAGAAAATTCTGCAATGCACCTATTTCATTGACCAAGAAGAGGAGATATCCTTAATGGAGCGACTACCAGGCTGTGTCTCCGGTCGCTGGCACCCACAGTTCACAGATATCACGGCTAAGGAAGCAGACAAGGGGAAAGGCCTTCTTGCCATGGCCGCTCACGAAGGATTTGACATTCACCATACCATGGCATTTGGAGATGGAGGCAACGACATCGCCATCCTCAAGCAAGCGGGGATTGGCGTTGCCTTAGGCAATGCCATACCAGAATTGAAAAAGGTGGCGAACTATGTCACCACCTCTATTGACGATCATGGAATATATCATGCGTTGAAACACTTCGGCATCATATAATCCCCTCTCACGCTCATTTGCAGCCGCCACAGGAGGAAGAGTCATGGCTCTTATGTTCCCCGCCACAGGCAGCGTTGCCCTTCGTCGTAGACTGAGCCGAACCATGACAAGCCCCCTTGCCGTTCTGGTCGCATTTGATGACAGCAGCCTCATAGCCAAACTTCTTAAAAGCTTTTTGCAGCTTTTCCGCATTGGTCTTGCTGGCATCATAAGTGACCATTACGCACTGATTCTTCACATTCGTCTGGATATCCTTGACTCCCTTCTCAGAACGCAGGTTGCTTTTGATCTTGTTTTCACAGTTCGTACAATGCATCTGAGGCGTAGTCGTGAACATAACAGTCTTGACATCACTTTTAGCAAACGTAACCATGGCACAGAGCAACATGGTCATCAACAACAAACACTTTTTCATATTCTCTTCGCTTTGGTTCATAAAAACTCTTTATCATAAGGTGATCTCACCGCTGCCATAACAGCGATGATGTTGCTCGTCGTAAACAACACAGAACTGACCGGGTGCCACCCCTTGTATCATTTCATCTGCATGCACGATGTAGGTACCCTCCCCGGTTTGCTCTAAGACTGCCGGATGGTACTCTGGGGTATGGCGGATCTTGAAGGTGATCCGAGTGATATCCAACGGACGGGTAAGCGCATGGAAATCATGGAACTTAAAGACCCGCTTAAAGGCCATTTCCGGTTCATATCCATTGGTCACATAGAGGATATTCTTCTCGATATCCTTCTTGATCACATTCCACGGTCCACCTCCAAGTCCAAGGCCTTTCCGCTGACCGATGGTATGAAACCACAATCCTTTATGTTCCCCGATCTTCCTGCCTGTGTCAATATCGATAATATCCCCAGGCTTTTCCCCTAAATATCGGCGGATATAATCATTGTAATTGATTTTCCCCAGGAAGCAGATACCCTGAGAGTCCTTGCGCTTGGCATTCACCAAATGCTCCCTTTCCGCAATCTCTCGCACCTCCTCTTTCAGGTAATGCCCAATCGGGAAAAGAGCTTTCTTCAATTGCCAGTCATAGATCTGGGCGAGGAAATCCGTTTGGTCCTTCACAGGATCCGGGCTTGTTGTCAGCCATTTCTCCCCATCAATAACCTCGGTCTGTGCATAATGACCTGTCGCGATCAAGTCATAGAGATGTCCCATCTTCTCATCGAACGCGCCAAACTTGATCAGGCGATTGCACATCACGTCAGGATTCGGCGTATATCCGTTCTTTACCTTCTCCATGGTATACTTCGTTACCTGACTCCAATATTCCTGATGGCAGTCAACTATCTTCAGACTACAATGATATTTGGCAGCTACAGCCGTTGCCATCTCCAGGTCTTCCTCAGAAGAGCAATCCCATTCCTCCTTTTCTTCAGGTCCAATCTTGATATAGAAGCAATCCGGATGTAATCCCCGACGTACCAGTTCATATACCACAACACTGCTGTCTACGCCACCCGAAAGCAATACAGCTATTCGCTTATCCTTGATATCATCTATTTCCATATTGCAAATATACTGATATTCCAATATAAATACAAAAAAGAACATAGTTAATTTCTCATAAAAAAGCCATAGCTCATTCTTTAGGGGACATATTCCTTTCGTATTCTATTGCTTCCTATCTGTGTTAATTGATCCTTGGCAGTGCATACTGATATAAGTGTTCTTTTTCACCCACGCTGGTAAAGACATAAAGGCTGTTTCCATAGATAAAGAAGCTCGTTGCCTGATTAGGTATAAGCAGACAGGTATCCGAAAGATTTCCGCTGGAACCACCGAGGCTTGCTGCTCACGGTCTTTACATCCTGAAGGTCATCACCTATTGACAATGTCTTTCTGAAATTCGTACGGAGCGAATAAATTACCAGTTCATTCAACCTGATCATCGCTTCCACCACGCGGTCGCGCTGCGGATTCAGGCGCACGACAGAAGAAAGGGTATTGTACTCATCATCCGTCCCAAGAGTATTCAGCGTTCCAAGTTGGTCCAACATTACGAAACGCTCATCCTTGATAACGCCCCTTTCTCTCCTGCCATTACCTGCAAGTTGCACGGAAAAGAACGAAGAGTCATCCAAACGGAAGACATCCAAAAATGTACCGTCAAGAGGAATTTTGACATTATCCTCCCAAACTGTAGACCTATTCGCAATACTCTTGGTCAGGTTTACCCGTCCCCAAGTCTGAGACTCTGACATCCAAAGGTCGCACATTAGCTGTCCACCCTGTATCATGGGAAACCATCTGAAGGCAATTGCACGACTTCGCATTTCCCATGTCCAGATCGCAACATGCTCCCAAGCCATTTTCGTGTCTGTAGAGAATATACTTTCCAGAAATATGGACCCGACAAGTATTCTGATACCATCAAGCTATCAGCAGCGAATACATTCACTGCGCCAGTCAGATCTATGTCCAAAGGCTTTGTCTCACATAAGTTATATTCATGTGGGAACGCATCGATTCTTTCAACATCCCCACAATGATAGGTTTCTCCTTTTCATGAGCAGCCCGCCAGAGCGACAGAGGCACACAGGAATGCAACTACTTTTACTATTTTCATTTTGTCTATCAATAAATATAAATTCTGTTTATACATGTTTCTATGATTCGTCATCATTTTCCTGCCTCCTTCACGCGGCGTGGACTGAGTTTCAAAAACAAGGGAAGTGTCCATACGACAGAAAGGATGGAGAAAAGAAGACCACTGATGGAACCCGTTGCGAAGGAGAACCAGAACCTATCGCCGGGACCATCGGTCAGGAAAGGGATAAAGCCCAAGACCGTAGAGAAGACCGTGAGAAGGATGGGGATGATCTTATGGTGATATGCCTTCAGGTAACGACGCTCATGCTGATACTCGTTCAGCATATATATCCCCGCATTCACTGTCAACCCGCACAATAGCACGGTGGCAGCGAATCCCCCCGTGCCAAACTCAATACCACTGAAATGATAAGTCAGGAACATCCCCGTGAGTGATACCGGGATCAGGAGAATAATCACGAATGCCTTATACAAGCTCTCAAACAAGACAGAGCAAATAAAGAAGATGATGACCACGACCAGTCCGATCAGCCAATACTGCGTCCCCTTATCCTCATAACTTCCCATGGTCTTGTCGACACATCGAAAACCAATGGGGAACTTGGCGTTATATTCGTCTGTAATTCCCTTGATATACTTAGTTGCATAGGAATAAGAACCTAATACGTTAAAAGCGACCCTGAGCACGTATTCCTGATTCTCCCGGGGGATGCAGTTTTTTGCCTCCCGTTTGTTGATCGACATAAAATCGGACAGCCTGATATCTCTCCCTGCCACCTTGATAAAGGAGTTCTCTAATTGCCACAAGTCGAAGGTACGGTATTGCCTGGGGCGAAGGACATAGTCGGTCTTTTGCCGGGTTCCTTCTCCCCTTCCCATCTCGTGCTCTGCCAACATGCTCGCCAGCGACCTATAGACATCCTGTATCCGGATGCTGTCATTGGCAAGCAGGTCTCTATGGTAGTCCATATAGAACTCATCCTCCTGTCGCTCATGCCCCGGTGTCTCTATGGCGATGTCTACCACGCGGTTGTTCTGTCCTAATCGCTTGCTGATGTCTTCTGCGAAGCGATAGAGCCGTTCATAGTCGTATCCAGCGATCTCAATCTGGTTGCTCCGGTACTGCAGGTTCAGGGAGTTGCTGAAGCCGCGCTCGCTCACGCCCCAGGTGCTCCAGTCTGCCCCACCGATGGTGATCAACTTCCCTACCACCTTGTTTTCCAAGAGATACGGGTAGTCTGTATGGAGATATGTGGGCTTAAACTCCACGGAGATGTCTGCCCCTCCTCCGTCGATGTTCGTCTCATACCGCTTGATGCCCTTGAATTGGGAAAGGTATTCCTCGATCGACATGACCTTTTCATTCAACTGCTTTGGGGTACCTCCCAACGGCATCTGCCCCCTGATATGCAATTTCATCTCCTCCGGTTCTTGCCGGTAGGTATTGCTGTCCAAGGTCTCGATGAAAAGGTAGAGCGACCAGCCGAAGAGCCCTGCAGCGACAGTCAACAACGGCCATCGCAAGATACGGTGCTGAGTGACCTTGAGATAGCGGCGGTAGCAACGATCCCACAGGACGATAGCCTTGAGATGCCGGGGCTTCCCGCGCTGTCTGCTGCTGTAGTTCATCCTGTCCACCAAGGATGGGGCGAACAGGGCGGCAACGAGCAAAGCCACCACGAGATTGATAATGATCATCCAGGCAAAGTCATAGAGGTCGTCTTGGATATAGTCGGGCAACCAGTAAATGATAACCAAGGCTCCGATCGTGGTGAGCATCGCCCCGACGATACCGAAATAAGCCTTGAAATCGCGGTGATAGCTATAATGGTCGACCATCACGATGGTTGAATCGATGATCAGCCCTAACGACACGGTGACACCAGCAAGCGAGAAGGGCTGCAACCGCATGTTGAAGATCCTGTAGAAGATGACTGCGATCAGGATATTCGCCAACAAGGTGGCTGAGATGATTAGCAGGTATTTCCAATCGCGCTTGCTCAGATAGACGAAAAGCAGCAAGATAAGCAGTGACATCCCACTCCGGATGATCAGGGTCTTGAAGGCAGCGAACTGCTCCTTCGCCCTGTCAAAGGTTAGCATGCACCGGAGGCGGGAACTTGCCGGGAAGGCATGGTCGACTTCTTCCTTGACGTGGTCAGCCACTTGGTTGACGGGCACGTCCGTCTCGGCGAACACGTTCATATAGACCGTATTCTTCCCGTTGACACGGTAATAGCTCTGTGGGTCCCTGTCCTTGTATTCACACTGGGCGAGGTCGTTCAGGTAGATGATCTTCCCCTCGACGGTCTTTACCGGGATCGACTCCAAAGGATGGCTGTCCCCGTCCACGGCGAGGAAGAGCGACATCCTCTCAACGGTGCCCCGCCGGTTGGTCTCCAAGACATCACCTACGATATCCTCCCTGCCGAGGAAGTTGCGGATCGCCTCCTCAATATCATATGATGTAAGCCCATACAGCGCCAATTGCTCCGCATCGTAGGATATCTCGACATATCTGTCGGGGTCACCTAAGACATCCACATGGCTGACCCCTTCGATGCGCTCTAATCGTGGGCGGATGGACTGTTCTGCCATTTTCCTGATCTCGCGGTTTGCCATGGATGAGCTGATGCGATAAGACAAGATCGGCGTGTTCCTATCGCTTTCCTTTCCCGTGACCACTTCCCCCCCTGACAGTTCCGGATAGGAGACACCTTGGGGGAGTTTGTCCTTCACCTGGCGCAGAAGCGACGCGATCTCGAACTTGACGCTGGAGACGGACGCGTCCTTCTTCAATTGGACCATGACCTTTCCCGACCCAAAATTGGACACCGATGACACCGACTCCACGCCCCTGACTGAACTGGCGAGTCCCTCGATCTTTGAGGTGACATTCAACTCTAACACCTTAGCCGGGGCACCTGGCCAGGCATAGGAGATCGTCAGCGACTTGCCTTGGCGCGGACGGGGCTTGTCGCTGATGTCAAGTCCGGGGACAAGGGCCAAGCCGATGACCATCAAGATGCACATCGTGAGCAGGATGGAAAAGGAATGTCTCATCATAAGCAGCCGTCTGGGTTAGCGTAAGCCATGCTTTGCCCTCCACCGATAGATGATGAAGTAGAGCAAGGGGATAAAGAACAAGCTCACCATCGTCCCAGCCGTCATGCCGATGACGATGGTCACGGAAAGGGGAAACTGCAAGGCAGAGCCCATGTCCCCCTTGGTCAGGAAGGGCACCAAGGCAAGGATGGTAGTCAGCGAGGTCATGACGATCGGCTTCAGCCTGCGCTGCCCGGCAAGGATGACGGAACGCAGGAGGGAGTATCCGCCTCGGTACAAGTGATTGATGGTATCCACCTTCAGGATAGAGTCGTTGATGATAATGCCACTCATGACAACCAACCCGATCATTGACATGATGTTGACCGATTCCCCGATCGCCCATAAGGTCAAGAGGACGACGCACACGTCGATGACGATCTCTGTCAGGATAATGACAGGCTGGAGAAGGCTCTCGAACTGAGCCGCAAGGATAAAGTACAGCAACAGGATAGCGACCGTCAGTACCAACGCCAGCTCCTGTATCATCTGCCGGGACTCGTAGTAGTTGCCGTGGAAGGATGTCTTGATGTCGGGAAAGTCATGGGCTGACAACTTCTCCGCTTCCGTCACGATGTTCCGGACCCTCTTGTCGGAAGCCTTTTCCACGATGATAGGGTAATACTCGCCCTCAATGCCTGCGCAAAGCCGTTTGAAGCTCTCCGCCTTTGTTTCCTGTACCACGTATTCCAAGGGGATCCTTGGGCTTGTAGATGTCGTTGATGCCATCGCCATTTGGAGAGAAGGCATTCGGCATGAGAAGAGAACTGACCTTGGTCGTCTCTTCTGTGTTGTCCTCCTCGTCGTCGTTGACTTCCTGAGCGTGTAATTGACACGTCAAAAGTGGCAACATGATGCAAAGTAATGCTATTTTTCGTCTCATTTCTAAAATAATTTGTGCAAAGATAATAAAAAGATGAGAGATATTGCGTCAGATGCAAGATTTTTTGTATTTTTGCAGATGAAAACATGAAATATTTGAAGATATCGTTAAAAAAATCTTGTGATATGAGACAAAAAATGAGATATTTCCTGCTGCTCGTTGGGCTTCTGCTCAGTGTCAGCATTGGCGCGCAGACTGTAAAATGGCGCGACATTTACACGGTTAAAAAGAAAGATACCATCTTTGGTATCGCTAACAAATATGGATTGAGCCTTCCTGAACTGATGGATGCCAATCCGGAGATGAAGCGTGAGGGATACATGCTGCAGAAGGGAGCTACGCTCTTTATTCCATACACCAAAGACCAGAAGAATCCTAATCAGGTGAACGGTCAGAAGTCGGGGAATGGGGCAACGGTTCAGAAAACTGCTACAGCTCCGGCAACCTCAAAGGCTGCAGTCGCCAGAAATGCGGTAAAGGTAGGCGTGATGTTACCTTTGCA
>CAJLYG010000049.1 GCA_905210845.1 uncultured Prevotella sp. | reverse complement strand
GGACAGGTGGTATGGGCCTATGTGGTGACGTCGAGGGTGTCGAGCGCATAGGTATAGTCGACGACGACCTTGAAGAGTGCATTGCTCTCGTCAGTCGTTGGCAACGGCTGCTGTTGCAGGGTTCGTCCAAGCACCTGCACCAGTTGCCGGAGCTCAGAGATCTGCTGCTTGCGAATGCGCTCGTTCACGGCATACCCCTTGATGAGGTATTGCTTCAGCACGCTGTTTGCCCAACGTCTAAACTCAATACCTCTATGGCTTTTTACACGGTAGCCAACAGATATAATCATGTCGAGATTATAATATTCGATCTCGCGATTGACTTTTCGAGTGCCTTCTTTTTGAACTGTCGCAAATTTTGCGACAGTTGGGATTCCATCATTCAATTCTTCTTTCAAAGCGTTGTTGATGTGCTTGCCAATCGTCTTGACATCCCTGCCAAATAATTCAGCGAGTTGCTGACGATTCAGCCATACAGTTTCTCCTTCCAGCTTGACATCAAGCTGGGTCTTGCCATCCTCGCTTTGATAGATGACGATCTCGTTGTTCAGGTCGATCTGCTTCATCGCTTCATGGGTTATCGTAAACTATTGGTTGCAAAGATAATACATTTATTGCTAAGATCACAAGACAGCGAAGGAAAATATGCAGGCAGCATGCTTTCAGCCTTGCAATAAAGCTATACTCCATAGCAGAAAAGTACGTTATCTTATAAAAACATCGGGAATATTTTGATGATTAAAAGAAAAGTAGTATCTTTACAGCAACATACTCACCCCGCTTCCCATAAGAACAGCGCGCTCAGGGTGGGTCTTTTTGTTTATAGACATGGCTAAAATTGCGTACTACGGTGGCTGGTGGTTTCAAGATACGGCATTGTTTTCCTATCCTGCAAGATTGGCAAAGACAATATTAAACATGGATGAGGAACTTGGAAGGAGTGATGAGGAGTTCATCAAGGCTTTCAAGTCCAAATATACCAACCACTTCCCTCCAAGTTGGATAATGCTTGAGATTACGACATTCGGCACGATGTCTATTTTGTATAGCAATCTGAATAGTGGCAGATGCAAACGTCAGATTACTAAGTACTTTGGCGTTGTTGACACTGTTATGGTTTCGTTTCCGCTTTGCAAAGAACCTATAGGCAGAAATAGAGCATTGCCAAGTGGTTGAGCTGTCAGAACGCAAAATATAGAATGTGAATTCTAAATAACAAATATAGGGATTGAATACTTGAAAATAGGGATATCCCTAATATTCATTGATAATAATCTACTAAATTTGCAGAAACAAACAAAAAAGATTATGAATAAGAAAAGCTCTGTTCTTCGGATAGTCCTTCCGACATTATTAATGCTCTTTACCTGTTTGGTTAACATTCAGGCCAAGAATCATATGGTTCAACGGGGAATGACTAAAGAGCAGGTCATGCAAATATTGGGTAAGCCAGACGCAACCAGCTTCAACTCCTATGGAGACAGATGGACGTACAGAAAAAGTTCGTTGTTGGATCCAGATGATAAATTCATATACATCAGTTTCGGGAGGGATGGAAAAGTGATTTCATATCAAGAGTGTATTGTACCTTCCTATCGTGGAAATGACGCAGAAGTTTATCATTCGGTATTGCCTCCAGTACCGCAGGAAAATTATCCAGATCCATACAGTGAATGCCAACCATATGCGTTGAGTGAAAAAGCCTTCGATTTCCTATACGGTAAGGTGAAAGATGCCAATTTTGATGACGACCGCTACACGCTGCTTGAGGTGGCGACGCTTGGTTGCTGGTATACTTGCGACCAGTGCGCCAGGATGATGACGTTTTTTAGTTTCGATGACGACAAACTAAAAGCATTACAAATTATGGGAAAACATGTTATCGACCCACAAAATGCTGTTATTATAACTAATAAACTTAGTTTCAGTGACAGTAAAGATAAGGCTTTAAGGATGCTTCCTAGATAAATTATACATTCTTGTCGTAAACGCTATACCAACAATAGGCATTGCAAGAATCGGATGCCTGGTGCTTCTCAGCCACACGGCTTCTCCTTCCAGCTTGACATCCAGTTGGGTCTTGCCATCCTCGCTTTGGTAGAGACGATCTCGTTGTTCAGGTCGATCTGCTTCATCGCTTCATGGGTTATCGTAAGCTATTGGTTGCACAGATAATACATTTATTGCTAAGATCATAAGGCAGCGAAGGAAAATATGCTGGCAGCATGCTGTCAGCCTCACAAGAATGATGCGCTCCAAAAGCAGAAAAGTACGATTTTATTTTGTGTTTCACTCGATTTACACTACCTTTGTCAATGTTGAGTATATGTTTGCTTATGCATGCTTATTTCAGTTATTTCTATGACGAAATTGATTATCTTTACAAACAACAAATAAAAATGAACAAGATACTAACAGCCTTGGTGATAGCCGCGACTCTATTTGTCGCTTCATCATGTAGTAGCGAAAATGGAGAAGACCCCATCACTCCGGACAATCATCAAGAACAGAACAAGCCAACAGTGAAGCCTTATGTTACACTAAGTCAAACAGAAGCTACAATACCTTTCGATGGTGGCAACTTGAACGTAAACATGAAATATAATGTCAACTTCGATGTGTCTGTTACTTATTTTGCCAATTCTTACACACATCAAGAGTGGAAAGACAATATTGCAGTTCCTGTCAAGAATGTAACAGCGGGTACTCTTAGTTATTCTCTCAACAAAAACGATGGAGTTGGGAGAATTGTCAAGATTGATTTTACATACAAAGACTCTGTGCTCAATTCTTTATATGTCAGGCAAATGCCTAACCCTTCAGCCTTAAAGGGCAAAGTGATAGTCGGTACCTCTATCTTTGATTCTGCTGGAGAAGGATTTGGCGATGTGAGTGTCCTGGAGTGTTATCTTGGCAAAGACAATGTAGACAATTGGAAGAACATCAAGACTCTTCAAGTTTGGGGACCTCTTCGTCAGAAGGATCTGGACTTCCTGAAGAAGCTTGTTGGCTCCGGCGATTTTACCGACAGGACCAATATGTCTGGAGCTCATATCAATCTTGATCTAAGCAATGTGAAAGGCATGGAGAAATTGCCTAATAAAGAATTCCAAGGGGCTACCGCTTTGGACTCTATAGCACTGCCGGAAGGTCTGAAGGAAATTGGCGCGTCTGCTTTCGATATGTGCGAAAGCCTGAAACACGCCAATGTACCATGGTCGGTAAAGGTTATCGGTAATTATGCCTTCAGCAATTGTACACTTACTGATCTGCAGACCATTAAAGGAAATGATCTTGAGGATATCGGACAATATGCCTTTGCTACGAACACTATCCTTGACAGTTTTGGACTGCCTTTCGACCCTAAAGCCTTTGACAGATATTCGTTTATTCTTCGTGCAAAGAAGATCTATGCTCCGTGGAACAACGATAACGCTGATGCCAGCCTATTGCCAAAGATTGATTTTCTCAAAAAAACATACGAGTCGGATACACTTGTAGTCCCTAAAGGCAGTTTGAATTTGTATAAATCTTCCGAGACTTTTAGCAAGTTCAAGAATATCATGGAAGAATAAGTTTCTAAAGGTCATACATTATCGCAGAGCTCACATTCTTCTGTCCGCAAAGCCAACTGCAACTTTAGGTGCAATGCACCCAAAGTTGTAGTTAAAAGAACCAAAACGCTTGCTTGTACAAGATTGCAGAGGATAAAACAGCATGATTACAAAAAAGGAACCATATACATAGGTACGAGCATGGTCTCTTTGTCTTTTCTTAAATCTTTAGTATAGACAAGGTATCGTTCCTTTACCCTGTTGGAATATTTCTTACAATGATGTAGCTCTTATATTCCCGTTAGGCGAATTGTCTGACAATGGTGGATTTCCCAACCCATCGGGGACCTTCTATCATTAGTGCCGTTGATCCTGCCGAGTCATGCTTCTATCTGAGCATGGCATCATAAATTTTCCGTTTAAAGATCTGCCCCTCCATATTATTTCGTTTTAGCGCAAGGTTACGCATAATATATGAAATATCAAAATTTTAATGATGACAATGCAGCTAATCGCAAATTTTATTTGAGAGTTTATGCAGCTAATCGCAAATTTTATAAAACACGGAGTGCCTTTAAAAGAAAGTGTGGTTTTTGCCTTAAAAAGGAAAAGAGAAGGAAGCCGAAGCAGCCTTCTCCTTGGAAACTGTAAGTGCGATAGTCGCTACTCACCCTCCGGCTTCTTGTCCTCCGTCCGGACAGTCGAGAACTTGTTTATCACGAAGATCATATGGTGGCGACGACGGCACTGTCAGCGATGCGTTTGTTACCGTCACTGAAGGAATGGTTCTTGGTGACGAGATAGAGTAGCATGACAGCCTTCTCCTCTACACTGGGATAGAGGTCCAAACCGTCGAAGGTCTGATAGATCTGCCCAATGGAGCTCTTGAAAGAGTCGTCCTTCTCATTGCCGAAGAGAGGGGAGTAGCCGAACTTCTCTTTCAGCATATCGATTTCCTTCATAGCCTTCTCGTAGGTGGCGTGAAAGGTCTCCTTGCTTACTCCATAGCAGAAAAGTACGATTTTATTTTGTGTTTCGCTCGATTTACACTACCTTTGCCAGCGTTGAGTATATGTTTGCTTATGGATGCTTATTTCAGAATTTGCAGCACATTAGCAACATCGACAGGCAGATGTATGTGAATAGTTATCAGACCATTTCGAGGAGGTGAAGTAAACCTGTTGATAGACGATTTGGTATCTGCTTGAAAAGGCTAAGTGATGCTTTGGCAAAGTAGACCTATTAAGAATATAAATCCCACGCAGCCGTTGTGGTTACGTGGGATTTTTGTTGTTCGATGGTATCTATTGTGTTTGCTACACAGCTTCTCCTTACAGTTTGACGTCCTAAAGATCATACATTTAATGTAGAGATAACATTCTTATGCGCATGGGTTCAGCTGCAAAAATGCGTTCAATTGCACCCAATGTTGCAGTTTAAAGATCCGAAACGCTTACTTATACAAAATATTTGTTTTACTTTTGCACTGAAAAAATAGGTGCAATTACCCCTGAATTTGCGGTTTGTATAAATTGGCAAAAGTTATTAGCTATGGTTATCAATAGGAAACATTATGTAGATTTGCTCATGCAAGTAGAAATTTCATTGGCTTATTAGCCATCAATGCACTGCCACATTACGACCAGTCATCTACAATAGTAGAAATTCCACTGGCTTATTAGCCATATAATAGCTATGAGGTATATTTACACATCTACAATAGTAGAAATTCCACTGGCTTATTAGCCGTTATTGCTTTTTGCGGTAGCATATTGCTATCTACAATAGTAGAAATTCCACTGGCTTATTAGCCAACAACAATCCGCAACTGTTGTGACAGTATCTACAATAGTAGAAATTCCACTGGCTTATTAGCCCACTGAGAAAAAAGGATTCAGAATGTTATCTACAATAGTAGAAATTCCACTGGCTTATTAGCCTGCCAAATCAACCGCGAGAAACGCAGTTCATCTACAATAGTAGAAATTCCACTGGCTTATTAGCCTTTTTCACTTAATATTTTTTGCTTCATAAATCTACAATAGTAGAAATTCCACTGGCTTATTAGCCGTCTTGTTCTTCCTATAAACTCTTTTTATCTACAATAGTAGAAATTCCACTGGCTTATTAGCCAAAGACAAAACCGGTGTATGGATATTCTGATCTACAATAGTAGAAATTCCACTGGCTTATTAGCCTTGTTTTTTTGCAAAGGTAACGAAATCTCTTGATTTAAAAGAACTTATTTCAATATATATTTAAGATAATTCACCCCCATACATATACTGCCTCGAATGTTCTTTTGCTTAAACTATTGTTAGTCAACTAATTATGTAAAGCTCGTAGGAAACATACTGACTATGTTTTGTTTTAGCTAAAAATAGACTATAGGCTTGTCTCTATATATTGCATTGCCATATTTTTTTATGTTGTCGGAACTAACATCAAAGACAACGACGCTATCGTCTTGCGTAAAATGACGAGAAAAAGCCTCAATCTTGACAAATAGGTTATCTATGATCCTTTTAGTATTCTGTAATTCATACACAGAATACTGCAACCTAATAGCATCATTCTCCTTTAGCATTTTGGAGAAGTTTGTTCGCATTTTGTCGTCTGCAATATCGTAACTAACTATTATCATCTAAAATTCAAATAAAGGGTACTCTTTTATGGACTTGCATCCCATGAAGCATCTATAATATTGCTGGACAAACTTGAAGATGTCTGTTTTGCGAACAATCAGTGCATCATAGAACACTTTGTAATAATCTGCGCATTTCTCATATTTGAGATGATACTCTTGTTTGATAAGGGTAAAATCCTTCTCTGAGAATTGTTTGCGGTTGAATGCAAGTAAGGTTGCATGGTCTATGATGCATCTGAAAGGTTCCATCAAGTCACATACAAGAGATTTGCGTTTAAACCACAGCCGATGATAGACTCCAACATACAGGTCGAATCCAAACATTCGTATGAAACATTCGAGGAAGTTGAAAAGTATGGTATAGCCAATGTCCAAAGTTACATTCATGACATCGCTTTTTATCCTTGGATGCCTACCTTTCCAATTCAGATTTTGGAAATAGGCTGCAAAGAAGGATTTGGCAATGGTTCCTTCTAATCCCATCAGTTGATTATAGTCGTCGATATCAGGCAATGTGTTAAGGGCTGCTTCACATTGGGCGATTGCTTCTGTAGTAGCGTTGTCTTTTTTCCTTGTCTTCAATAAGGACGCCTTTTGATTTAATACCTTATTATATACAATACATTTTGCAACGCTCAAATCATCTTGTTTGAATTCGAACTGTCTTTTTCGTAGCAAATAGTTGGCTTCTGCCGAGTCTGCCCAAAAGAAGACAGGACGTAAGTTCGGCTTCATCACTACTAAAGTCACTCCATATTTCTTACACTTCTCGATGAGCGGGGTGGTTACAGTGATATGCCCTATGATGAATAGGGCAAGCAACTTTTGAAAAGGGAACTTGGTGAGCGTCTTTTTCTTTTCTCCATCAAGTTCCTCTAACATCAGTTCGCCGCTGTTTACTCTCAAACTGCGCTCGTGCTCGATACAGTTGACCACGAATATGGTCCTCGTGTCTATGTCCTTATGTGTAAACATTGTCAGATCCGGTTTTGTCGCAAAGATTGCAGTAGATGCAATGGGTGCATTTGTTAAGATTTACCTTTATCGAAGTAGAAGATGGGTCGTAGTTCTTGAACTGCTTGATGAAACCAAGGAGCTCCTGCTTGCCTATTTCGCCTGGTAATTCCACGTCAATCATTTTGTTGGTGGAAATTTCATAGAAAGCAAGTTTCTCTACTGCGTATCCCATTTCTCTCATGCAGAAGTATTGTCCCCATAGTTGATAAATCTGGCCACGGAAGATTCGCTTTAAGTTATTCTTTCGCTCTATCAGGAGATGCTTGTCTTGCTTATAGATGTCAATCTTGCCCGATATGCCAAATTCATCACTATATACGGGAAGCGACATGATGTCACTCTTGTGTGTGCTGCCTTTCTTTTCGTCCACTCCTTGATGGGCAATGGTGCCTTTGGTTTGTGGAGTGGCCTTGTATATATCATCTGCCGCCTCCATATACACATTATGCAGGTATATGGAGTATGGGCAGAAGATAAAGTCATTCAAAGTCGAAAGCGGGATATAATCATTCATGCTTGTATGGCTTTTTCTGTGCAAAGTTGAGCCAGGACTTGTTTGAGATGTCAAACTTCAATTTCGACAAGTCATCGGATGCCTTGATTTGCTCAATAATCATCAATCCCTTTCTGGCAATGTTGAAAGCTCCATTAGCATCGGCATTCTCTGGGAGCGATGGACCGCACGTGCGGCTGTCATAAAAGTTCCCGTTTTCATCGGCTACCGGTGAAACCAAGTAGTCTGTTTCTGTGCCAGTAATGCTGTTACGCATTTGCAGGGTTAACTTCAAAAGGCCCATCAACTCTACAAAGAAAGTGTATTTTGTTTGTTTGGATATGGCCTCTTTAAGATTCCCGTTGATGTCAATGTCGTATTGAACGAACAGTTGTTTTAAATCCTTGGTTAAGTCAATTTCCTGGTTATTCCACTTTGAGCTCATTTTGTTAAAAGATGTTTTGATGCGCTTGCCCTGTGTGCAGAGTGTCCATTTCGTTCTTGTCCCTTCTGCCTTACTGCCAAAGTTGTTGTAATCCAATGCAAACTCAAACCAGTCTTTATCTTTGTTGTATCGAATAGAATCGAACTTGGCAAAGAAAGCTTTTGCTTTGTCAACATTTTGGTATCGTGTATCAAGCAAGTTGACAAAACCTGTGACAGGATCAATCTTTGAGGTGTTCCATGCCGGTATATAGAAGAGGAAGCCACTTTGCTTACCCAACTTTTTGAAACTGGCAAATTTGTTGGTTAATTGGTATGCGTTTAGCAAGCCGCCAGTTGATTCAATGTCGGCCTTTTTGTCAACAAGATAGTTCAGCTTGTCTATCAGCATCTTTTCGAATTTCTGATACTCTTGCTTTTCCACCTTTTGGCGACCACGCATGAAACCAATGTTCAAATCTTCCAAGACAATAATAGCATGGTATTTAATCATGAGCTGCGTAATTTTGTGGATAACCTGCGATAAGTATCCTTCCTTGAGTTCCTTGATGTTCTCTATCGTTTGCCAACTCTGACGTTGCTTTAGCCGATCTTCCTCACGAGCATCCAATAAGTCGTGATAGTTGGTGCGATAAGTATTACCATTATACTCATTCACAATGTCATTTAGCGTATATTGTTCAACGATATTGCCATGAAGGTCAATAACGACAAGATAGAGCAAATGACGCTCTCCTCGATCAATACCAATGATGTGAGTATCATTGCTTGTTTGCAAATACTCTCTTACATGTAAGTTGATGTCCTTTTCGTTAGTACTCTTGAAGTTCATAGTAATAGGTACATGGAACATAAACTTGTCAACAGTATATCTGTGGTCTTTGATCAGGTCGTACTCAAATACGCTCTCCTTTTTCTTGTTGTCCTTATTCTTGTTTTGAATGGGCTGATTTGCTGGATGAGTAGGATGATTGCAGTTGATGCTCTTCTTGCGAAAGAACATTTCAGCTTGACCATTAAGTTTGTAAACGACATCTTTCAAGTTGCGATCATCAAACAGTGCTTTCCAATATAGCGTGTGCATGTTAGGTGTGCCTTTGCTATATTCGGAGAAGTCCTTGTTGTAAATCTGGAACAGATAAACCTTGCCTTCCTCTACAAGCTTATCAATGAAAGATGCTGAGACTTTTGTGAAGGTAATCTTGTACCCTTGCAGCTCCACTTCTCTGTAAAAGCTATTCAAGTCTTCATAGGTGGAAGTCTCTGAAAAGTTGAAATCAAAGTTTTTCCAGTCTTCGTGTTTGTTTATAGACTGCTTAAAGAAGTCTATAAGTGCATGGCAATCAGAAATACTAAAATTCTTACCCTTCTTGTGTGTACCCTTGTTGTATTTTTCTAAAAGTTGCTCGCTTGGTTTAAAGTCTTTAATTCGTGACTTAGCAAAGAATACTTTAGGGAGCATTTTGTTTGCTCCTGGCAAAAGCTTGTATACCATTTTCTCGTAGCATTCTCCATCAGAAGGCATACTCTTTCCTAAGAGTTTCTTGGAATCCTTGTCAAAGATAGCCAAGTAGTACTTCCCGTCACGATACAAAAGGATTGATGAGTAATCACTCTCTTTGTTAGCATCCCATCCTCCTAATAGCTGTGAATTGTCAAAATTGAGCTTTATCTTGCTATTGGAGTATGGCTTGCGCGTCATATAGTTGCGCACCATATTATATAAAGGTACGATGGTCTCCAATTCAGTCCAAAGTAAAGACAATTCTCCATAGAACTTCTCGTCTTTATTGCGTTCGTCTCCCTTGCCAAGTAAAGGCTTGACAAAGTGCACTAAAGACATCAAAGTATCGAGGAATCGTTTGATTTTTGCAACATTCTCTTTGTCCTGAGACAAATTCTTGTTTTTAGGATATGTAGAATTAAGCAAGGGCTTTACGTCCGTGTATGCATTCTCAATCTGTTTGAATATATCCTCTGACTGGGTATCCTTAGCTCCTAATTCTTTAAAATAGCCTTCAATGGTATAAGGATTGTTTTCAACGAATTTGTTCAAGCAAGCGTCCATGTAGTCGATACTAAAGCTGTCCTGCTTTTTAAACAAGTTGTCGATTCTCTTTTCATAATCCTCTTCTGATTCTTTGCGTTTTTTAGCTGGTACACCATCTTTCATGTCATTCTTGATGGCACTTGGAATGTCTGTCCAACTTCCAGACATCTTCTTTGAGATGCTTGTCAACTGCGAATCATTGCGTAAGAAAATGCCTTTGGTATCATACTCTGACAAAGAGCACAGTAATCTTTTAAGATTCTCATCTTTCAAAATATTCCCGGAAAGGTGAGCATAACAATCCTTGATTGCGTTCAGTGTTTCTTGGTCATTATCAAACTCTTCCGGTAACCATGAAATAGCATTTCTGTCACTGAGAATCTGTTTGAACAGGGTCTTGAGTTTCGGTAGTTTTGCGTCCTTATGTGCTTGGTTGTACAGGTTGACATATTCATTGATGCCCTTAATCTTTTCTTTATGTTCATCGTCAGTTTTTCCGCCGATGATGGCATTATACACATCAATCTGTTTTTGCGTAAGAAGCTGATTATAATAGTTCAATTGGAACATATCTTGGATGTTCTCAACATTCAAGTGCTCGGAGAGATTATCATGAATTTCTTTTAGATTATCTTCCATTTCCGGTATGGCAGCAATCTTCTTGAAAGTCTCCATGTTGTCTATAAACTTAGGGAGATTCTCATTGATAAGTCTGTAGGCGATACCTGTAGATTTCTCTTCAGCAGAGTACATATTTTCTCTATTCTGATAAAAATCTCCAAAGTACGTTGTAAAGCCGCAAAATTCCTGGACTAAATCTTTAGCTTCTTCCTTGCTTAAGTTAAGACGTTGCTTGAGGTTGGCAGTATTGATAAATTGTACCAAGTCTGCTTGGTTGAGTTTTTTCTTATCCTCTTTGTCTTTGTAAGACTCTATAAGCTCTTAGCCAAACAGGTGTTTGTAGGCATTATCACCAGTGAGTTTCTTTACGACTTGATCTCTAAGATGCTGTTGAGTTTCTTTGAAATGTTCTCTTTCTGCCTCGTCTTTTCTGGGGGCTGAGTAAAGGGCATAATATTCCGTCAAGGAATCATATTCTCCCTTGTCCTCGTAATTTAGACAACCATCATTCAAAATTCTATCAATAAAAGCCTTGTGGTACTCGTCTATCAACTTCTTCACCTTTACATAGCTTTCGGCTCTGTGCTCATCACGTTTCAACATACCGTTGTTAATGAAATTGTTTCGTGTTTCACCAATCGGAATTGCCTCGAAACGCAAAGTCTTTGACAAAGAATACTGGTGAATGAAATCATCAAATTTGCGTGTCATATTATTCTTATTTTTTATTACTACTTAGTAGTTACTTATATTAATATCGTTTATTTACAACTCCCTGTCAGCGTGTCCGCACGATGTGCGAACAATACACATGGCTAACAAGGCTGTTCCCATACTCTATTATACGTTGTTTTTATTAATCAGGTTTACGACCACTTTCACCATGACATCCTTTTCTTCCGTCCGACTCTCAGCTATCATCAGCGTGAGGGCGACAAGGGTGCTGTCGGCGATGCGCTTAGTGCCGTCCTCACGGTAAAGAATGCCGTTATTGTTCATGAACCAAAGGAACAAGGTGGCTGCAATACGCTTGTTGCCATCTGAGAACGAATGGTTCTTAGTAACGAGGTAGAGCAGCATGGCGGCTTTTTCTTCCACACTGGGGTAGAGCTCCACGCCACCAAAAGTCTGATAGATCTGCCCGATGGAGCTCTTGAAAGATTCATCCTTCTCATTGCCGAAGAGCGGGGAATATCCAAACTTCTCTTTCAGTACATTGATTTCCTTCATGGCATTCTCGTAGGTGGCATGAAAGGTCTCCTTGCTCGTCGTCTTGCTGATGCCCAACCGCTGATAGTCATAGTCGTCAAGGGTGTCGAGTGCGTAGGTGTAGTCAACGACAACCTTGAAGAGTGCATTGCTCTCATCGGTGGTCGGCACCGGTTGTTGCTGCAAGGTACGGCCCAACACCTGCACCAATTGCCTAAGTTCGGAGATCTGCTGTTTGCGTATGCGTTCGTTCACGGCATAGCCCTTAATGAGGTATTGCTTCAGCACACTGTTTGCCCATTGGCGGAAGCGTACACCCCTTTGGCTATGCACGCGATACCCTACTGATATTATAACGTCAAGCGTGTAATAGGGTACAGGCTTCTTAACTCCATTAACGTGCAAAAAATGCACGTTATTCTCCCTGTCGAGTTCTCCCTCTTTAAACACATTGGTTATGTGTCGACGAATATTGGACTCTTCTTTATCGAAAAGCACAGCCATCTGCTTTGTATTCAGCCACACGGTCTCTCCCTCCAGCTTGACATCTAACTGGGTCTTGCCATCCTCGCTCTGGTAGATGACAATTTCGTTGTTCAGGTCTATGTGCTTCATCGCTTCATGTTTTTTTGTAAACTATTGATTGCAAAGGTAATATAATTATCGCTAAGAATACAAGGCAATACAAGAAAATATGTTGTTAGCATTGCTGTCAGCCTCGCAAAAATGGTGTACTCAAAAGCAAAAATGTTGGATTTTGTTTTGCCATTTTCTTTATTTTTCAGACCTTTGTCACCGTTAAGTATATGTTTGCTTATTTCAGAATTTGCAACACATCAGCAACATGCGGACGCAGATGTATTTGCTTATTTATCAAATCATTCCGAAGAGGTGAAGTAAGCAAGGAACGAAGGCAATGAAAAGCGCGTTTGCCATTGCTGAGTGACGACGCTTACTCGACGGGAGTCAAGTAATATTGACAAATATCAGTAACGATAAATAAGAAAATGGGTATAAATCAATGGGTTACACCCATTTTTGTTTTGGTTAATCTCTGTATAATTACCGTTTTCTTCCGATTTTTATCTTATATTTGTATCATATTTGGAATGCAACCTAATTTCTGACAACGTGCGACTTATCCATACTTATTCATACGTAATCCAACTTAAAGCGGTTGTTTCAAGTTTGCAAAAATGACCGTTGTAGTGTAATAATTCCGAAGAAAGAGGGTCTATATAACAGGTAATAACACAACAGATGGACGACAGAACGATTATAAAACACATTCTGGAAAGCGGTAACAGTGCTGGTTACAAATTGATTGTAATCAAATATTCTGGTCTGCTTTTTGCAAAGGCTATCGGTGTGCTGAAAGACGAAACAATCACAAAGGATGTTGTACAACAAGCTTTCATACGTGCATATTCACAGCTCGATTCATGGAATGGTAGCTCACTGGGACCATGGCTGACGACCATTGCCGTTCACCTGTCCCTCAATGAGCTGGAGAAAATGCGCCGACAGGCCACCCAACCGCTGAACGGGCGCGAAACCGACGCCGCTGTTGAGGACTACAACGATGAGCATGAGGCCCTTCTGCAGCGTATGGAAACCGCCATAGGCAAGTTGTCAGAAAAAGACAGGCGCATCATACAGTTGCACTACTATAAAGGAATGAAGACAAAGGACATTGCCAAAGTCCTGAACATGAGTACAGGCAACGTGCTGATTAAGCTACACAGAATAAGAGAACAACTTAAAAAAGACATTCAAAATGAAGACAATGAATGATAACGACATAGACAGGCTAATAACGGAAAGCTTGAAAAGGGAGGCCCTTCTGGATGATATTAACGTTCAGGTTATGAAGTGTGTGAAGACCAAAAACCGTAAACACAAGTGGCAATCATGGGGCAAGCTGCTGCTCACGTGCTTTGGGTTGCCGCTTATTGTACTTGTTCCTACGATGTGGATGGTTGTCTGCGCCGAAGAAGTAGTCAATCTGTGGTTCACAGGTGCTATTCTTCTCGGTTTGGCGGGGTTCATTCTGCCGGCCATATGGCTCACCAATAGCCTGCTGAAAGATTTTTCTCAGAAACAAGTGTAATGTTTTTGCCCTATGGCTGTCTTATTATCAGAGAACAACAATGAGATATATTCACCTAAAATAGAAAGAAAATGTTAGGACCTTTGGAAGTTGGAGCTATCAGCTCTGCACTCGGAATTACTTGTGGAATAGTGGCTGTTATCTGCGGTACAGTGGCTAAGACCAGAAAAGACAAAGAAGATAGCCGCATCAGGCAGTCGATTATCGACAATCACATCGACCCAGAAACGGCAAAGTTGCTGGTCAAGAATGAGGATAAAAAGCCTGGGAACAAATTTATCACCCTACGTTGGGGACTGGTGTTGCTGTTTGGCGGCATAGGCTATTTCCTGGGCACATCGATTACCTCTTACTCATTTGGTTGGGTATTCTGCGGCATCGGTGTCGGCATCGCCCTACTCATCTCATTTCTCGTGGAGTATAAGCTGGCAGGGAAACAGTTTAAGAAATCAGAAGACACAAATTGAAAAAAGAAAAACTAAACCATTAAAGCCCTGTTCCACCGTTGATGCGGTAATAACAGGGCTTTTTATTGCTCAATATGTACGTTTCTTTTTTATCTGCACAGATAGTAAGAAGTTCCTTTGCATTCTTATGCTTTGTCAATAAATGAATTGCAGTAAGCTTCAAACTGTTTCATCTCCTCGTACTGAGAGTTATCGAAACTTGGCCTGTATGGATCTGGGTCAAAAAATATTGAGTATGGATGTGAAATATGCTCATAGGAGACTGATTGAATATGTGATTTAGCTATACCCTTTACAGCTTCTCTATAGGTTTTGCCAAGAAATTTTTCAATATGCTCACCACGATCCAGTTCGATATGGCTGAAATAGCCCTTGTCAGTGATAAAAATATAGTCGTATGGACTGTCGTACGAAGACAATCTCAGTTCATAACCAGGAATCGAAGCCAAGATAGCGTCGGCTTCATGCATCATCTTCTTTTTCTCTATTCGTGTCAAGACTTTCATAATCGAACGTTTTCGTTAAGCCAAATGAGCAGAGCCAAGCTTGCTTGAGCTCCGCCATGGCGAGAAAAGGTGGGCGAAAGCGAACATTTTATGGCTCTTCATCCGCTCGGCGAATCCCAGAATAGAAGCAAGAACCACAGCGGCAATCAGTATGCTTGCTATGTAATACATATCTCGTGTCGTAATCGTCGAGGGTGTGTAATCAACGATAACCTTGGATGATAAAGGCTATCTGGTCGTCGCAGGGCCGAAAGCGCTCCGCAAGCAAGCGATATTTTACTTTATTTTCTTGAATCGTGCCAGTTCTTCATTAGAGTCCGTGCGATACCAAATCATTTCAGTACTGCTAAGTTTATGGATGTCGTACTCACCATAGGCCTTGCTCTTATCGTCATAATTCTTGCCTGTGAAGATGTTCATGTGACCAGTAAGACCAACTACATAATTGAGGTCTGTAGTCTCCTGCTTGAAGTCGGGCCAGCTATTTACGTACAATTCAATGCGCCCTGCGGTTGGGGATTCAGGGTAAAATGTATATTGTTCTGTTCCTGCATCCTGAACACCTTCGTCGTAAACTCGTTCCCAAGTTCCTGTCAAATTATTCACATTATAATCTTCATCGTCGCTGCTGCAAGAGACGAGGGAGAAAGCAATAAGCATCGCAAAGGCGAGTCTCCAAATTTTCACTGTTTTCATTTTTTTATAATTTATCATGATTAGTAGGATGGCTACAAAGATACAAAAATAACGCTAAGTTCCAAATTATCAGACAACTATTTTTCATCAAATTCACGTTAACCATAAAAGAATCGAATCCCGGTTAAATAAAAAGAGTCAATACCGAATTCTTTCTAAAATAGGATAGTTATTAATCCGTTCAACTGTTCATTGGTCACTTCAATTTTGGCACACCCTCATAATAAGTTATGGTTTACTTGAAGGGGAAGGGTCTTCGTGATAGTCTGCGTCAAGCTCTGCGTATTTTCGTTCATCAGTAAAATCAAGAAAAGATAGTATGTTAGGATACTTGGCAAAGTATGTTAGGATACATCGCGAAGTATCTTAGGATACTTTGCCAAGTTATATATATGTGTGCCTTTATGGATTACTTGACCTTAAAATGATATTCCTTGCCATATTCTCTGAGGATGGCGAGACGGAGTGTCTTCTCCGTGAGGTTGTAGAGTCCTGACCATTGTGTCTGTGAGGTGAGTTCCTCTGTGGGTGGCTGCGAGACTGCCTGGAGCAAGGGCATGGCGTTGCTTTCCTTGAGCTTGTATCCGTTGGCAAGGAGCGTCGTCCTGAGCGTCTCATAGCGCGCCTTGCCATGTGCGGAGCCCCAGCCGTCGGTGGTGCCTGCCATGGTCGGGGAGACATAGAAGTTGGTCACACAGCGGAGGGTGTCGTTATCGCTCAGGACTTCCATCACCCTCGGTGTCGTCTCACCTTGCGGACGGGTATATTCCACGATGGCATAGTCGCCCGTGGCATCG
>CAJLYG010000048.1 GCA_905210845.1 uncultured Prevotella sp. | reverse complement strand
AGGAGCCCTTGCCCAATGGCAAGGGGAGGAGAAGGAGTATCCCAGAGATAAGTATCATCCAAATAAACTGATTATTAGAAGCGGAACAAGCAATATGAAAGAAGAAAATACTGTGCTTTCCACAGAAAGTCTTTTTAGACTTCTGCACTTGATTAAAACTAACTGGATTTTATTTACGGCAATCATAATCTGCATAACAGGATTTACCATTGTCTATTTGTTCAGTTTACCAAGATTATATACTTCTACTGCCATTCTTCTTCCCGAGAGTAATAATAGCTTATTATCGGGCAACTTAGGGAATTTATCAAACTTAGTAGGACTTAAAACAAGCAACGAGGAAGATGCCATTAGCCCAGATCTTTATCCCAAGGTAATTTCTACCTCTGTTTTCAAGGCAGAATTGATGAAGCAAAAGGTATCGATTGGAAACAAACATGAGATCTCCGTCTACGACTATTTTTCTAATCACCAGAAGACCCCGTGGTGGAATGTCAAGAAAGAAAAGACAGTGGGAGATGACCTTTCGCGCCTGAATCCGACACATTTCAATGAGCATGAGGAAAAAATATCAAAGATTCTCAGTTCCAGCATTACCTGTATGGTTGACCAAAAAACATCCATGATCACCATCAGTTGTGAATGCCAAGACCCTATTGTTGCCAAACAAATAGCCAGCATTGTCTTAGAACGTCTGAAGGATTATATCATAGACTATAGGACATCCAAAGCCCGTAATGACGTGAAATACTACCAAGGGCTTTATAGGCAAAGCAAGGAGCAATATGAAAAAGCCCGTAGGTTATATGGAGCTTATGCAGACAAGAACGAAGATCTCGTTCTTGAGTCTTACCGCTCTAAAACAGAAGATTTGGAGAATGACATGCAGCTAAAGTATAATATCTATACCCAGATGGTAACACAATTAGAACAAGCCAGGGCAAAATTGCAAGAAAAGACACCCGTTTATACAACGATCCAACCCGCTACGATTCCACTTAAGCCATCTGCGCCTAAAAGAATGCTTGGAACGATCTTGGCTTTCTTCATCTCTTTGTTCCTGGCTATTTGTACCATACTTTTTAAGGAATCTATAAAAGATTACAGAAATAGCAAGAAGTAAGAAACAGGTAAAGCAAGGCGCAAGCGATGAAAAGTGAAAAAGCAGAGCTAACTGACACTTTCTTTCTTATCCTTCTGCAAGGGGTCAACTATATTCTCCCACTGATAGTAATGCCCTATTTGCTATATGTATTACAACCCAAAGGCTATGGTTATGTGGGCTTTTCATATTCATTTATCCAATATTTCACGTTATTCGTAGATTTTGGGTTCAATCTCTCAGGTACGAAAAGAATAGCTCAGGCAAAGGACCAAGCAAGTCGTGACGCTATTTTCTCAAATATCGCCTCTGCCAAGATCTTACTTCTTGTCGTGTCAACGCTCCTCATGGCTCTCCTCCTCTTTACAATTAAAGACTTTCAAATATATAGGTTGACAATATGGGCAACATGGCCGATGATCGTTGGCTCTTCTTTAACGTATATGTTTTTATTTCAGGGGATTGGCAAGATCAGAATCTTCTCCATGATCAATACGATAGCAAAAGTGATTTGCCTCCCTCTTATTTTCTTATTAGTCAAGCAAGAAAACGACTATAATGAGGCAGCATTTCTACAGTCTATTGTGTTTGTCTTCGCAGCTATATTCTCTGACGCATATTTAATCAAGAAGAACTTAGTAACGATACAGCGCCCCACCTGGCATGGTATCAAAGAAGAGATCGGCAACAGTATTCCCCTTTTTCTTTCTACAGCTTCGACAAGCATCTACACGCAATTGTTCGTCATCATCTTAGGGTTCTATTGCACTACCGTCACCATTGGATACTATACCTCTGCAGATAGGATTGTAAGGGCTCTCATCTTTTTATTGTACGTTCCCATCAACCAGGTTTTCTTTCCAAAGATTAGTACATTATCTGCAAAAAACAGATTGCAAGCGAAGCAAATCTTCACCCATTTACGTAACTGGGTGTTTGGGTTAATGCTTGCATTGTCTATTTGTATTTTCCTAACAGCCCCTCTACTTCCTCTGCTATTCGGAGCAAGATATGATGGAGCAATTATATATGTGAGGATTCTAAGCATGATCCCTCTATTTGTTGGATTGGGAGGATGGTATGGACAGATGGGACTGGTTGCTTTAGGAAATGAACAGACTACAAATGCCTTTCGTAATGTTTACCTTACTGTAGCATTTTTCTCTATTGTGGCGGCTATGGTAATTGCACCAATATTCAAATCTATTGGCATATGTGCACTGGCAGCCCTTAGCGAGTTTCTCGTCGCATTATTGATGTTCATTAATTACAGGAAATACCAAACAGCATGATGGCTGGTGTCTTCATATTGCTTACCCTCATTGTCATATTGGGATATTATTACTCAAAAGACGTGTTCGCCCCTTTTGTAATATCTCCCTTGTCTTGGTGGTTCATCATCTTTCTCTATCTTCTCACAGCACAGTACACCTTTAAGATCAATCACATCTTCCCTTTGTGTTTTACCATTTGGATATTGGGGTTCTCATTGTCGTCTTATATTGCATCTTGCGCTACTCATTCTGCCTCACAAGCTGCCCAGATCTTAGAGCCCAATAAGCGAGTGATATACATCTATACATTAGTAGTCAGCATTGTTATACCCCTGATGAGTGCAGGAATGATTTACATAGCCTATACCACGGAACCTGAGACAATGTTCAGATACTTAAGAATCATGAACACGGGTACTGATCCTTCCATAGAGCCACCCGCCTTCATGAAAATAGTATCCTATTTTATACCCTTATGCTTTACAAGTCTCTTTTTAGCACAAATATACATCAAGAAAACATACCTAACGATCTGGCTCGTTATCATCAATGTAATGACGGCTATCGTTTCTATGTCAAAGCTCAATTTCCTTAGCATATTCTTTACTTTATTATTTGTTCTATATGCTCAAAGAAAGATCAAGATAAGGCATTTTATCATTGGCGGGACTGTCTTCCTTGGGTTTTGTATTCTCTTACAAATTATCCGTTCAGGTTCCCAGAATGCAGATGGCTTTAATATTGCAGATTTTCTTAGCATGTATTTACTCTCCAGCATGGGGGCTTTTGACTATCATGCAGTAGCTTGTTCTTCCATCAACTTTGGAGAAAACACGTTTCGCTTTCTATATGCTATTAGTCATGCCCTTGGAGGAGATACGGCACCTATCCAAACGATTCTCCCCTTCGTTGGTACTCCAGCATATACAAATACATATACCTGCCTATATCCTTTCTACACAGACTTTGGCAATATCGGAATCTTTGTGTTTTCCATTATCTACGGCGTAGCTTTCGGATACCTATATAAGAAATTTAAAACAAATGGACAGCTCTCAATTGTTTTATACACGATCCTTTTAAATAATATCATCCTTTCTTTCTTTGCAGAATTAATATTCTATAATTTCTCCCTTCAACTCCAATATCTCTTTTGGGCTTTTCTCCCGTTTCTTCTAAATAAGAAAATTAAATATGCAAGATAAGGTAGACATTGTCATGGCAACATACAATGGGGCAGAATATATCTCACAGCAAATACGCTCCTTGCAGAACCAGACAATTAGAAATTGGCATTTGCTGATCCATGACGACGGATCTACAGACAATACCGTCCCTATTATCAAAGATTTCATCCGCAATGACCCAAGGATCCAATTGATAGAGGATGGCAAATGCCTCCATGACTCAGGCAGGAACTTCCTTCATGCCCTCCGTTTTTCCACAGCTCCTTTCATCATCTTCTGCGACCAAGACGATATTTGGTTGGAACATAAGCTAGAGGTCTTACTCAATGCCTTCATGAAAGTTGACAATAGCATCCCCACTGCTATTGCCTGCAACTCATATATGTATTTTGACGACAAGGAAAAGATAGAAGGGAAAGCAACCATCTGCTTTCCTCGGAATTTAAAAGAAGAGCTTTTCATGAATAGTGGCGTTCAAGGTTGTGCGATCATGTTCAACCAAGTACTACGCGATATTTGCCTTAACACGCCAGATATCATTGCCATGCATGATCATCTTGTAACACTGGCTGCGCTCACTTTCGGAAAATTACATTGCATTGATCAAAACTTGATGTTGTATCGACGTCATAGCCATACAGTTACTGGATACATTGAGGAAAACAAAGTACAAAAGGCTAAGAAGTTCTTGAACCGAGGGAAAACAGTTTTGTCTCTTCCCCATCTTGAAGCTATCAAAAGTTTCTACCATAGAAATTATGAGGCAATGGAGCCTTGCTCAAAAGAAATATTCGAAGACTTCTTTCTCATGGAAAAGCAGGGTAGATTACGAAATGCTATCCATGCCCTATTCCATCATTACAGCGTAATGAACAGCAGATGGATACTATTCGCTAAATTATTAATCAGACCCTTAGTATGATTACAGTATTCACGACCACATATAACAGAGCATATAGTCTTCCGCGGCTATACCTTAGCCTGATCAAGCAAACGACATTTGACTTCGAATGGATATTAATAGACGATGGTTCTACGGATGATACTGACACTGTCATGAAAGATATAATCAGCAATCATCAATATCCTTTCCCAATCAGGTACTATCAGGAAGCAAATTCTGGCAAAGCAGCAGAAATCAACAAAGGTGCCCTCCTTGCACACGGGCAATGGTTTTTTATCGTTGATAGTGATGACTGGTTACCACAGGACGCCGTCGCAACCATTATCAAGGAAACTTCCATGATACAGTCAAAGGATGTCGGTGTGATATGTGGAATGAGGTTTTACGAAAACGGAATTCCAGTAGGAGCTGATCAATCCTTTGAGACTACAGAATGTACACACTTTGATTTTAAATACAGGAACAAAGCCTCCAACCAAGGAGACTTGGCAGAGGTCATCAAGACATCTGTGTTAAAAGCATACCCTTTCCCCATATTCTCAGGAGAGAAGTTCTGCCCAGAGGCCGTGGTCTTCAATCGCATTGCCTTAAAATACAAGACCCGATATTTCTTTAAGAACATCTATTATTGTGAGTACCAATCAGATGGTCTGTCTGCTCATATTACAAGGTTGAGAATGAACAATTGGCAGAGCTCTCTTCTCTGCTATGCAGAGCAAGCACACTGCCCCGTTCCATTGAAGATAAAAGCAAGATCGTGGATCAATTTCTGGAGATTCAGCTTTTGCACTAACAGAAAAATCAATTTGGCATCCTATCAAATACCTTTTTGGGCATATCTATGTAAGCCTTTAGGGTTCGCGTTTCACTTGATAGATAACAAAAAATGAAGATTCTTCATGTCATCAACAGTCTCCTGATTGGAGGTGCAGAAAAACTCCTTGTCGATGAATTGCCGATAATGGCACAACAAGAACATATAGAATTGCTCGTGCTCAATGGTGGGAACTCACCCTTTATGGAGGAACTAAAGAAGCAAGGCATCACCATACATGCTATCAATGCGTGGGGTGGTATTTACAATCCTATCAACATTTTCTATCTTAGGAAATACATCAAGCAGTTCGACATCATTCATGTGCATCTGTTCCCTTCACAATACTGGGTATCGATTGCAAAATTCCTTTTCGGAGGAAGTGCACAATTAGTAACAACTGAGCATAGTACATCTAACAAACGTTTTAATCATACATGGATGACATGGATTGACAGATGCATTTATAAGCCATACCAATACATCTTCTGCATATCTGACGGTGTAAAGAAGGCCATGGAAGCTCATCTCCACCGTCAAGATGAAGCCTTAGTTGTAGTACCTAATGGTATAGACACAGAGCTATATGCAACCGCCAAACCCATCTCCAGAGACCAACTTCACCTGTCAGGCAAAAATATATTCATTCTTCAAGTTGCGCGATTCAGAGAACAAAAAGACCAGGATTGTTTAATAAGAGCTCTTACTTATTTGCCAGATGATTACATTGCCGTATTCGCAGGAGATGGGGACAGGCTCCAAACCTGCATGAACTTGGCGAAACAATTGAACGTAAATGACAGGTGCCGATTCCTCGGTAGTCGTACAGATATACCCCATTTATGGCGTAGTGCCGATATCGGTGTACTATCTTCACACTGGGAAGGGTTTGGG
Organism: uncultured Prevotella sp.; assembly: GCA_905210845.1. Lineage (GTDB taxonomy): Bacteria > Bacteroidota > Bacteroidia > Bacteroidales > Bacteroidaceae > Prevotella. The sequence continues at coordinate 10,645 of CAJLYG010000048.1, read as the reverse complement.
CTATCAGCCGTAGAGTGCATGGCAGCAAGCAAGCCGATCATCGTATCTGATGTTGAAGGGCTGCGCGATGTTGTAGGCAATCGTGAACTCTGCTTTCCCAAAGGCGATGAAAAAGCACTTGCAAAAAAGATACAGACCATTATGGATGATCCTGATGCATATAAGTCTTTATCTGATTACTGCTTGAGGCAAGCGAAGAAATTTGATATGAATACTACCGTTCATCAATACTTGAATTATTATCGTTCACTCATAAGAATGGAATCTCATAACTAACCTTTTAGGATATCATCATAGGTTCCATACACATACCTGACATCAAAGACTTGCTCAGCCTTTTTCCTACTCGTTTTAGAAAAAGAATATTTCGCCTCACATGGCAGTTGTATGTAACGCTCCATAGCTTGTGCTAAGGCTAAAGTATTTTGAGGAGGCACTAAAAAACCGTTCACGCCATGATCAACAAATTCCTTACATCCATATATATCTGACGTGATGATAGGTTTGCCCACTGCGCATGCTTCCATCAGAGAACGGCTCATGCCCTCACTATAAGAAGGCAAGACAACGACCACGCCCTTTTTCTTAAAGACATTGAACATGTTACTTGAGAACCCATCATATTTTATGATCCCATCTGAAACATTCTTCTTTAATTCATCTAATGGGATACTATTGGGATAAGCAGCATCAAATGCCCCCAACACCTCAAACGAGACATCAGGATATTTGTTCTTAATGAGTGTAGCGGCCTGTACGAACTCACGATATCCCTTGTCCTTTAAGATTCTTCCTATAAACAAGAATGTGGTCTTTTGAGATGAATTGTCGAAATAAGGGAACTTTTCCAAATTCACTCCCTCGCCACCTTTTAGCCATACGATTTTAGAAGGTTCTACAAAATGGTGCTCCCTTAGGTATTGAACGTTTCCTTTATTCAATACCATTAAATGCTGGACATTACGCAATGCAAGACTATAATATTTCCTCACTAAGCGTGCCATCATGCCATCATTGATAAAGATATATCCCATTCCTGCCATCATGGCACATACTTTTACGCGAAGCAGTTTTCCTGCGAAGGCCCCATAAATATTTGGCTTAATCGTATAAGTAAAAACATAATCAGGACGGATTCTCTTGAAGATCCTGATCAATTGCACAAAATACGCCATATCTCTAAGAGGATTGGTTGAATTCTTTGCCATCTTGACCGGGATATAATGATAGCAATCAGGAATCTGGGCTTTCATTTGGTCATCCCCGTCATTGGGGGCACAAATATAAATATCATATCCTTGACCCTTCAGGTAACCAAGCACATCACCGCGGAAATTCAACAATCCCCACAGCGTATTATCACAAAAAAGTAACCTCCCCTTATAATTACCCATAGAATATAAATTTTGTTCAGATTTATAACGCATTTACAATATAAATATTGCACTCTCTTCCTTCATTCACTTCATCTATTTCACATACATACACATTTTTTATTACGACTTAATGCAATAAAAAGACGAAGAGTGGGTTTATAAGTTGAATTAAAAGAAATAGTAATGCTTAACAATTTAACAGACACTTACTGTATGCTACCTACCTTGTTGTCCTTCCTGATCAGCATGGTTTGTGGCTTTGTGGCGACTCCGCAGATTCTGAACTTCTGCCAGAGGCACAATCTTTATGATATACCCAATCGGCGAAAGATGCACCATACCAAAGTCCCACGCCTGGGTGGCATTGCCTTCTTCCCATCGATGCTGTTGGCAACGATCATCAGCATCTTTATCTTTTCATCCGTATGGACCACGCACACCATAACGATTCACATAGGGACAATCCTGTTTCTGATTGGGCTGACCATCATCTATATATTAGGACTGGTCGACGACCTTGTCGAACTGAACGCCAGGCTGAAGTTCTGCGTGCAAATCATCGCGGCATGTATCTTAGCGATCTGCTACCTGCGTTTCAACGATTTCTATGGCCTGATGGGGATCCACAGCATCCCGACGGGGATAGGAATCTTCCTGACCGTGTTCTTTATCGTATATACCATCAATGCCTTCAACCTTATCGACGGCATCGATGGATTGAGCGCAAGCTTATCTTTCATCGCATTGGGGGGATTTCTCTACTTCTTCTATGCACAAGGCATGCATTCTTATATGAGCCTCATCGCCGGGATGATGGGAGTGCTGATACCTTACTTGTATTTCAACCTCTTTGGAAAAGCGGAGGAAAACCGCAAGATCTTTATGGGAGATTCTGGTAGCATGACCTTGGGATTCCTATTGGGAACGCTGACTGTCAAATTCTCCATGAATGATCCCGCACTGCGGATCCTCTCGGACAATGACTTGTTGTTAGCGATGTCTTTCGTGCTGGTCCCCATCTTAGACGTCACAAGGGTGATTGCCGTGCGCTTGGTCCACCGAGAGCATATCTTCCATCCTGACAAGAACCATATCCACCACAAGCTACTGCGCACGGGCATCAGCCAGCACGCTGCCTTGGGCATCATCGTCGGACTTCAGGTCTTCTATGTTATCCTGAATGCCGCCTTGGTCAATGTCGTCAATGGGACCATCTTGGTAGGCATCAACATTGCCATATACATAGCCTTCAATGAGGTCGTGGACATGTATATCCATAAAAACGGAAAGAATTGTTATGTAATATGAAGCGCTTTTTCGATTTTGTCCTTGCTGTTTTTTGCCTGGTCGTCTTCTCTCCCTTATTGCTGGTCTGTGCCCTCGCGGTCGGCTGGGATGACGGACTGCCGATTCTCTACCGACAAGAGCGCATAGGACTGCACGGAAAGCCTTTCTGGATCTATAAGTTCCGGTCGATGAGGAAAGATGCAGAGTCCGACGGTCCCACCGTCCTGCAGATGTCCGACGACCGCCATCTCACACGCGTGGGGAAGTTCCTGCGTGCCCATCACCTTGATGAGCTCCCACAACTGTGGAACGTGCTCAAAGGAGACATGAGCTTCGTGGGTCCACGACCCGAACGGAAGTTCTTTATTGAGGAGATCATGAAACATGATGCGCGGTATCCTCTCTTATATCAGATACGACCAGGCGTGACCTCATACGCCACCTTACACAATGGATATACGGATACCATGGAGAAGATGCTCAAACGACTGCAGCTCGACCTTGACTATCTCGAACACAGGTCAATGGGCTTGGATATCAAAATCCTTGTGCAAACATTTCTGAATATTGCCTTCGGGAAACAGTTTTGACACGCAAGAATACTGTCAAAACGAAGATATATGATCGATAACGCGAAGGCATCAGGGGGGAAAACAATGACATAGGAATGCCCCAGCAAAAAACGAAAAAGGGCAAAGGTGATGCGAGAATGCAAGAGATAACCTTTCGCACCCTGATAGATAACCTAATAGGCATCAATAGATGACCTTTTAGGAGACTGGAAATGACCTTTTAGGAGGTTGGAGATGACCTTCACAAAACCCTTGATTCGCATCCCCGTTTTTCTTTATTGATTGATGCCGTATGGGCGACAGCAGGTCGCCCATACGGCAAGGATATCTGGATGGATCAGATCTCCCAACCCACGGCAGATGCGCCTAAGACGGCAGCGGAACTACCATTGAGCCCACTGATCAAGAATTGTGGTTTGTCACGGAAGATCTTCAGGGCATGCTCACGATAACTCTTCACGATAGGCTTCATCAGCAGGTCACCCGCTTTTGTCAAGCCACCAAAGAAGATGAATGCCTCTGGAGAGGAGAATGCCGCAAAGTCGGCACAAGCCTCGCCCAACAGCTCACCCGTAAACTCGTATACGCGTTTAGCCAGCTTATCACCCTTGCTTGCTGCAATGGAAACATCCAAGGAAGTGATGTCCTCTGCCTTCATGTCACGCAGCAAGGATGGCTCGTCAGTCGTGTCCAAAAACTCACGGGCAGTACGGGCTACGCCAGTGGCAGAGCAATAAGCCTCCAGACAACCCTTACGACCGCAGCCACAAGGACGACCGTTCTCGCGTACCATGATCACATGACCTAACTCACCAGCAAAGCCATCGCTGCCATACACGAGCTGTCCGTTGACGACGATGCCTGAGCCGACACCTGTACCGAGGGTCAGCATGATAAAGTTCTTCATGCCACGAGCCACGCCATACGTCATCTCACCAATCGCAGCCGCATTGGCATCGTTGGTAAGGGCAACCGGAATGCCCAGCTTTTCCTTGAACAAGTCAGCCAAGGGAACGATGCCACTATGGCCCCAGATCAGGTTAGGAGCGAACTCGATGGTTCCATTATAGTAGTTACCGTTAGGAGCGCCAATGCCCATTGCCTTGATGTTCTGGATTCCCCCCACCTGGTCGATGATAATCTGAAGGGCATCAACAGACGCATTGACGTAGTCCTCTACCTTTTCATAAGCCTGTGTCTTGATGGCAGTAGTCGCCTTAATCTCACCACGGCTGTCCACAATACCGAAGACAGAATTCGTTCCGCCTAAGTCCAAACCGATTACATACGGTTTTATTACCGGTTGATTTTCCATGTTTTTCCTTTTATATAATTAGTTAATATTCTTGTTCGCTCACCCGTCTCGGACAGATGATATGCAAAGGTAGGCATTTTATTGTACTATTGCAACTTTTGTTGTCTTAAAAAAGAAAAAAAAATAAATCCTAATTTATTTTGTTCTTCTCTCGATTTGCAGTAACTTTGCAGCCGATATGCCATTCCCTATACATATAGATATTGTACAATTGATACTGAAAGGCTTGCTGATCGGTATTTTCGCCTCAGCGCCCATGGGTCCAGTCGGTGTCCTCTGCATTCAGCGCACGCTGAACAAAGGGAGATGGTATGGTTTTGTTACTGGCGTGGGTGCCGCTGTCTCTGACATTATTTACGCACTGATCACCGGCTTTGGGATGAGCTTCGTGATGGACTTTGTCACCAACCCGAAATATAAGTTCATCATGCAGATCTCCAGTAGCTTGCTGTTGCTCATCTTCGGGATCTACTGTTATCGGAGCGACCCGACCAAGAACATGCACCAGAGCGGGAAAAACAAAGGATCGCTGTGGCACAATGGTATCACGGCATTCCTCGTCACCTTCTCCAACCCTCTGATCATCTTCCTGTTCATGTTCTCGTTTGGCGTTTTCGCCTTCGTGATCCCGGACCATCCAATTGAGATGACCGTGGGCTACCTGAGCATTATCAGCGGGGCATTGATATGGTGGTTTGGGCTAACGTGGATGGTTGACAAGATACGCGGGAAGTTCGACAATAACGGCATCCTGATCATCAACAAGATCATTGGCAGCTTAGTCATCATCTTCTCCTTGGCTGTTTTCTTCGGGACCGCCTTCAACCTCTATCATCTTCCCAGCTTCCACTGACGGAAGGGACGTTTTACAGGGCTTGACTCCCCCGCCATCATCGCCCGACAAGGCAAGGGATAGACCATTGGAGCCTAACGCACAAATCTCAAGGATAAATTTTCAAATATGTATATTGCTCAAGAACTAAGAAAGAAGAGTATTGCAGAATACTTGCTGTATATGTGGCAGGTAGAGGATCTCATCCGCGCATACGGGTGTTCTCTGACCAGGATCCGTCATGAGTACATCGACAGATTCCAATATACTGACGAACAGAAGGAAGAGGAAATCGACTGGTTCGGCAACCTCGTCCGCATGATGAACGAGGAGGGATGCCGGGAGAAAGGGCATCTCCAGATTAATAAGATCATCGTGCAGGACCTGACCGACCTGCATAACCAATTGCTGCAAAGCCCCAAGTTCCCGTTCTACAACGCAGAATACTATAAGGTATTGCCCTTTATCGTGGAACTGCGCAACAAGGGCGACAAGGAGGTCAACGAGATCGAAACCTGCTTAGACGCGCTCTATGGCGTGATGCTCCTACGGTTGCAGAAAAAGACGATCAGTCCCGACACGGAACATGCCATCAAAGAGATCACAACCTTCATCGGCATGCTGAGCGATTACTATCAGAAGGACAAGACGGAAGGATTGAAATTTGACGACGACGAACAATAAGCACTATGAACGAAATAGAAAGAAGACGCACCTTTGCCATCATCTCCCACCCAGATGCCGGTAAGACTACATTAACAGAGAAGTTCCTGCTCTTTGGCGGACAGATACAAGTGGCTGGGGCTGTGAAAAGCAATAAGATCCGAAAGACGGCAACGTCCGACTGGATGGACATCGAGAAACAACGTGGTATCTCTGTCTCCACCTCTGTCATGGAGTTCGACTACCTGCCTGAGGGACAGGAGGGAGAGCCTTATAAGGTAAACATCTTAGACACGCCGGGACACCAGGACTTTGCCGAGGATACCTACCGTACGCTGACTGCTGTCGACTCGGCGATCATCGTCGTGGATTCGGCGAAGGGTGTTGAGGCTCAAACCCGGAAGCTGATGGAGGTATGCCGCATGCGCAACACGCCTGTCATCATCTTCGTCAACAAGATGGACCGTGAAGGACGCGACCCGTTCGACCTCTTGGACGAGCTGGAACAGGAACTGCAGATCAAGGTGCGCCCGCTCTCTTGGCCCATCGACCAAGGAGCACGCTTCAAGGGCGTGTATAATATCTATGAGAACCAATTGAATCTCTTCACGCCCAACAAGCAAAGGATTACCGAGAAGGTGGCTGTGGACATCCATTCCGACGACCTGGAAAAACATATCGGCGAAAGGGAAGCCAAGCGACTGCGCGATGACCTGGAACTGGTCAACGGGGTCTACCCGGAGTTCAAGGTTGAGACTTATCGGGAAGCAGAGGTGGCACCTGTCTTTTTCGGGTCCGCACTCAATAACTTCGGGGTGCAGGAACTGCTCGACTGCTTCGTGGAAATCGCGCCATCACCCAGACCTACTCAGGCTGAAGAGCGTATGGTCTTGCCCACAGAACCCAAGTTCACAGGGTTTATCTTCAAGATCACGGCAAACATCGACCCCAACCACCGGTCGTGCATTGCCTTCTGCAAGGTGTGCAGTGGCAAATTCGTACGCAACCAACCTTACCTGCATGTCCGTTTGGACAAGACCGTCAGGTTCTCTTCCCCGACCCAGTTCATGGCACAACGCAAGAGCACGATCGACGAGGCATATCCTGGCGACATCGTCGGACTGCCCGATAACGGCATTTTCAAGATTGGGGACACGCTGACCGAAGGGGAAAAGATCCATTTCCGCGGGCTCCCGTCTTTCTCTCCAGAGATGTTCAAGTATATTGAGAACGACGACCCGATGAAAGCCAAGCAGCTCAACAAGGGAATCGAACAGCTCATGGACGAAGGCGTTGCCCAATTGTTCATCAACCAGTTCAACAACCGCAAGATCATTGGCACGGTGGGACAGTTGCAGTTTGAGGTGATCCAGTATCGACTGCAAAACGAATACAATGCAAAATGCCGATGGGAACCTGTCCATCTGTACAAAGCATGCTGGATAGAGGCTGACGACGAGACGGAATTAGAGAACTTCAAGAAGCGCAAATACCAGTACATGGCTAAGGACAGGGAGGGGCGTGACGTGTTCCTCGCCGACAGCGGGTATGTGCTCAGCATGGCACAGCAGGACTTCAAGCATATCAAGTTCCACTTCACCAGCGAATTCTAAGTAGGTCCACACGGACCTACTTCCTATTCACGTAGCTCAAGGCAGCGCCTATGGCGGTGCAGAATTCAGAATATTTGGGGATGTGGAACCTCACCCCATATAATTTCTCTGTTGGCTCAAAAACGTTCTTGCACTGTGGGAGCAACGTCAGGTTACCGATCATCACGAAGTCCTTGATGCCACTGCCCAACGAAGATAGGATTGAAGCGCTACAGATAGACTGAAGGACCATCCAGATCAATCCCATGGCAATATCCTCTCGGGTAGCATCACTGGTAGCATTGCCAAACAAGGAGGCGATCGCGTTCATGGGCAGTCCGGGCAATGGCTTCGCGCTGATATCACTGATCAGCACGTTGATCTTGGACACGTCTCCCTCAAACGCCAGTTCAGAGACCTGATGGATGTCCTCTGTCTTCAACATGATACGCGACAAGCCAGCCAACGTGCCACCTCCTACGCCAATGCCGCCAATATGCCGGATATCATTACCGTCACATTTCACCAACGACGTACCCGTTCCCATGCTCACCACGATCATCCGCTCCAGGCCAGACTCATACCGTGCGCCGAGCCCATCTGCGATAAACTCCTCAGCCTTCTCTGTGGGAAGGCCATAGATCGGGGATTCTATATAAGCAGCCCCGACCCCAGTGAGCATGACTTTCTCTACTTCGTCAAGGCTGATTTTATTGTCATAGAGATATTTTCCGAAAGCGCCATACAACGAGGTGACAGGATCAGTAGCCTTGATACGAATGGGCGACACTACCTTTCCGTCAGGCCGTATGCCCACGATCTTCGTCGTACTGATACCGACATCGATTCCTATTACTATTCCCATCGTTTACAATTTTTTGCAAATATACTACAATTCACGCATTCCACAAAGAAAGCCAGTCACTTCTTCACCTACCGATAGAGAAAAAACGATCCCCCATCACTCTCCCCATATTTTCTGAGCAGTTGCTGAATGAACACAGCATTGGCACGCACCTGAGCTTCATTGCCATCGTATCCATTGATGAGCACTAACAGATGGGTTGTCCCTAAGGTGATCTTCGTTCGTTCATGATCGCTGGTCGGTGTCCCCACCCCACCTACAGCATCCCTATAGACAGGCAATCCTGCAATATTGATGGCTCCTCTCCCAATCCCTTCATAAGGCTCTCCTTCCTTCCCCACGCCTAAGACGAGGGTGTCACCCACGAACCGATCGGCATCGAAGCCACCAATACTGTATCCATACGCGATGCTTGCCAAATTGATCAGGTCGACCAACGTATCAATCTGATACAATGACTTACCTTTCAGGATTCTCCTGATCAATGCCTCAGAGGCGGGACGATAACGGGAAGGATCCTTTCCACAGGCACGGTAGACGCCACGCGTGGCTGCGATGCCAGGCATGTCCTTGAGAGACTCTGGTGTCAGCTCGCGCTTGTATTTCTCGCCCCAAGTCCCGATTTCCTGCCATAGTGCCTCCTGATAAGGCGAGTTCTTCACCTGCGCCTCAACGGCGGCACCGACAAAACCCGGGCATACGCTTTCTATTTCGTCTGATACAATAACCTTCATAGCGATTGCAAAATTAGCAATAAAATCGAGTCGTACCGTTCTTTTACCAGTATTTTTTGTAATTTTGCATAAAATTGCGACCTATGACAGAAGACAAGATCAAACAGATGGAGAGCATGGTTGCACAGCTCAACCATGCATCGGACGCTTACTATAATGGACACCAGGAGCTCATGACCGACTATGAATGGGATGCCTTGTTCGATCGGCTGAAAGCTTTGGAGAAGGAAACGGGCACCGTGCTGCCCGACAGTCCTACGAACAAAGTGTCACAGGATGATATCGCTGGGCAAAAAGAGGCCCATGAGTTCCCTGCCTTGTCCTTGGCAAAGACCAAGAAAACGGAAGACCTGGTAAAATGGGCAGATGGGAAGCCGATCTGGATTTCCTGGAAATTGGATGGGCTCACCCTCGTGGTCACCTATGACAACGGTCAACTGACCAAAGTAGTGACACGGGGAAATGGACATATCGGCACGAATATCACACGGTTGGCCCATGCCATTGGGGGTATTCCGAAGACAATCCCTTCCCACGACCACGTCGTCGTGCGTGGAGAAGCCGTTATCTCGTATGAGGACTTTGAGAAATTCCGCATGGAGAGCGACGAGGACTATGCGAATCCCAGGAACCTTGCCTCTGGCTCCCTGACCTTAAAAGACGCGGAGGAGGTCAGGCAGCGGCATATCCAATGGATCCCCTTTACGTTGGTCTATACCGATGAGACAATTCCCTCGTGGGGAGCGAGGATGGACTGGCTCCTGAGAAACGGGTTTCATCCTGTCGACCATGAGCGTATTGCCGACCCCACCTTAGCAAACATCAACACGGTTGTTGACCGATGGACGCAAAAGGTCACCCATCGAGAGAACCCCTATCCTGTCGATGGACTGGTGATCGTTTACGACGATACCGTTTATGCCTCCACAGGTTCTGTCACCGGGCATCATGCCACACGCGCAGGATATGCCTTCAAATGGCAAGACGAATCCGCACAGACTGCATTGGACCATATAGAATGGTCATGCGCCACCTCCACCATATCACCTGTCGCTGTCTTCGAACCCGTAGAATTGGAAGGGACGATCGTCAAAAGGGCATCTCTCTGCAATATCAGCGAATGCGAACGGCTGGGCATCGGAGGGAAAGGGACGGAACTGTCTGTCATCAAGGCCAACAAGATTATCCCCAAAGTCATCAAGGTGGGAAAAGCCATTGGCATGTTAGACATCCCCGACCATTGCCCAGTCTGTGGGGCCCCGACGCAGATCGTGACCAGCGAGAACAGTGGGACGAAAACCCTTCACTGTACCAATGCAGCTTGTCCTGCCAAGCAACTGAAGAAGTTTGCACGCTTCGTGTCGAAAGAAGCCATGGACATCGACGGCTTCTCGGAGCAGACGCTCTCC
>CAJLYG010000047.1 GCA_905210845.1 uncultured Prevotella sp. | reverse complement strand
TGCTCGCGGTACCGGTCATACCGGCCAGCTTGTGATACATACGGAAGTAGTTTTGCAACGTGATCGTTGCGAATGTTTGAGTGGCAGCCTCAACTTTCACGTGCTCCTTTGCCTCAATTGCCTGATGCAATCCGTCGCTCCAGCGACCACCCTCCATGATACGTCCAGTTTGTTCGTCTACAATCTTCACTTCACCATCCATGACAACGTATTCATCGTCCTTATTAAACATGGTGTAGGCTTTCAGCAATTGCTGGAGCGTGTGAACACGTTCGCTCTGTACGCCATAGTGGTTCAGAAGGTCATCTTTCTTGTCAATGCGTTCTTGGTCAGACAGGTCCTTCTCATTCTCCAAGGCGGAGAGTTGAGAGGTAATATCTGGCAATACGAACAAATCTTTATCGTTTACCTGTTGGGCTAACCAGTCTGTTCCCTTATCAGTCAGGTCACAGGAGTTCAGCTTTTCATCAACTACGAAATACAGGGGCTCTACAGCCTCCGGCATTCTCCGGTTGTTGTTCTCCATATAGTACTCTTCCGTTTTCAGCATGCCTGCTTTCATGCCTTCCTCAGAGAGGAATTTGATCAAAGGCTTGTTCTTGGGAAGGGCAAGATGCGAGCGGTATAAAGAAAGGAATCCTTGCTGCAGCTCTTCTTGGTTATTGGTCTGCATGCCCTCGGCAATCTTAGTCTTTGCATCTGCCAGATATTGAGTGGCCAATTGTCGTTGAACGCCTACCAATTTCTCTACTAAGGGCTGGTATTCTTCGAACATCTGGTCATCGCCCTTAGGTACAGGGCCAGAGATGATCAATGGCGTTCGAGCATCATCAATTAAGACAGAATCGACCTCATCAACGATAGCGAAATTATGCTTCCTTTGTACAAGATCATCTGGAGAAACAGCCATGTTGTCACGCAGGTAATCGAATCCGAATTCATTGTTTGTACCGAAAGTGATATCTGCCTGGTATGCCTTACGGCGTTCCGGGGAGTTCGGCCTGTGTTTGTCAATGCAATCAACAGACAATCCGTTGAATTCATACAATGGTCCCATCCACTCAGAGTCACGTTTTGCAAGATAGTCGTTAACAGTGACCATGTGAACGCCATTACCCGTCAATGCATTCAGGAATACCGGGAGAGTAGCGACAAGCGTCTTTCCTTCACCTGTTGCCATTTCTGCGATCTTTCCTTGATGCAAGGCAATACCTCCAAATAGTTGGACATCATAATGGATCATATCCCATTTGATTTTATTGCCACCTGCTGTCCATTCATTGTGATAGATTGCCTTGTCCCCATCAATCGTGATAAAGTCTTTGCTGGGATCGGCTGCCAATTCTCTGTCGAAGTCTGTGGCAGTAACGATAACCTCCTCGTTTTCAGCAAAACGTCGAGCAGTATCCTTGACGATGCTGAATGCAACGGGCATTACCTCATCCAAGGCCTTCTCGTAAATATCAAGTACTTCTTTTTCAAGTTTGTCTATTTGATTGAAGATGTCTTCTCGCTCATCAATGGGAGTATCCTCAATCTTTGCGCGTAACTCATCAATTTGTGCTTTTTCTTCTTTTGCAGAGTCCTGGACATACTTTTGGATCTCTTTTGTCTTGGCACGGAGTTCGTCATTGCTTAATGCTTTGATTGCGGGATAGGCTTCCTTAACCTTCTCAACCAACGGCTGGATAAGTTTCATGTCACGACTTGACTTATCACCGAACAATGACTTTAGAAATTTGTTGAAATTCATTGTTTATATTGTTTTGTTTTCTTGTCTATACGAAATTGCTTGCAAAATTACGCATTATTTTCCGTATTTCCTAATTAATAATGTGAAATGTTTGATTAAAAGTCATGGGGTTCAGTAACAACGGACTCATAACTTTTTAAGCTTGGGGTTAAGGCAGAGGCTCTGCCTTGCAGGCATTCGGTGCCCTTATTCGTATAGCTTTCGCCAGTGTAGGCGCAATGCGGTCGATTGTAACTGGAGTCGTAAGGTGCTTGGCTTTTATTCCTGCCCCATATAGGATGATGGGGAAGGGAACGTAAAATGCGCGTGAGGTGTAGCTTTCTTGGCTGTCTTCATTGAGTAAGCGCCATCCAGCTGCAACTTCGATAATGATATCCCCACTGGTGGTTGGATTGTAACCATTTCTCAACTTGATGATATCATTGCTTCCTGTTTGTAAGCGATCTGTCGTAAAGACGTCCCTGACACCCGCATTTTGAATCAGGAATTCCTGCGAACGACTTAGTACGTCACTGAAACTGATTCTCTTTTGTTCGATGAGTTTCCTATTCAGATAAATTTGGTTGTGGAAACAAGCTTCTACATATCTTCCTTGGCCATATATGGCACCTAAATATATGTTGAGTAGATTGGCTGTCCTGTTGATGTAAAAGGTCCCTGTAGGAATCCTATATTTGCTATATTCAACATTCTCTTCATCTCTAAATCCCGTACTTGTTAAGACAAAAAGTACATTTTGTTTTCCTACGGTGGTTTCTATAGAAGAAATCAGTTCGGAAAGTAAATTATCCAACTGTAGATAAGCACTTTCTGTTTGTGCCTGCCAGTTTGTCGGTTTCGCTTCCTGTGCAGTAAGGGTCACGGACATCATGTCTGTGATGTCATCCTTACCCATGGAATGATCCTGAACGCAACGGATGGCAGTCTTGATGACCAACGCATTTCTATCTGATTCTGTACGAGTGCTTTGCAGATTCTCGTTATTTAGTTTCTTTATCCAAGAAGATGCCCGGTTGGAATAATATGTTGAAGTGCATAGGCTCCCTGTCTTATCTTGAATCCAAAAGGCTCCGTCCGCTGCGTGTCCTGCTGACAGAATGGCGGCATCACAGTCGGCGGCGATCGCATAAATCATAGCTTTGCCTTTTGTAGAAATCTTGAGCTCATCGGCGAGGGTAGAAGTGGAAATTTGAGCGGGAGATGCTGTGTATTTGTCGTCATCGACACATGACATTGGCCTTAACGTGTTCCTGTCCAGCCATTGGGTTCCGACGATGCTATTGTAATAAGGTGTCGTTCCCGTCATAATACATGCGATGGCAGACGCTCGGTCAACTGGCTCAAAGGGGTAGGAGGCTGTCTCATAAACCATTCCTTGCCGCATCAGTTTCTTCCATCCTTCTGCAGTATAAAGAGCTGAGAATTCTTCAATATAGTCAGTCCGTAACTGGTCAATGGCAATGCTGACAACGAGCTTGGGTGCTGGTTGTACCAACTGCGCATTGATCGGATTTGCAGACAACGTAACGAGTATTGCGGTGATGTATTTATTCATGCTTGTTACGATTGAGTTTTAAAATCTTTCTTCCTTTTGGGGTAGCTGTCAAGCAACGTAAGAGCAAAGAACATGCCACAAAATTCATCCCTTCCGCATATTCCTGGAAAAGATTCCCTATAAAGAAAAGGATGATCAAGGCTATCCACAAATTAATGAACCAGTAGCCCCTTCCATTCTTGAGTCGTTTCAAAATGGGATAGATCAGCAAAAGAGGGAGAGGATTTAATGCTAATATTTGTAAGTTGAGGCTGACAGTTGGGTGCTGTGAGAATATCATTGCTGTGAGGATGACCCCGGCTGTGCCAGCTGAGGCGAAGAGGACAAGGTCGTATATCCAGAAACGACATTTCCTCCTAATCTCGCAGCAGGTGGCAATCACTGTAAATGCCAATAGAATCAATGCACATTCTGTCGGGGTAAGGAGAAAATTTCCTATATTGGCTTCCCCTTGGGGACGTATTAGGTAAAATGTACTGTCCACGAATGGCTTGGTCTTACCATTTTCTGTGATCGTGGCATTAGCAAAATCCTTCCTGAGACTGTCTGGCAAGAATTGTTGCTGTGTATAATTTGTCTTGAAGTCGGCCTTGACACCTAAAAGAATATCGTTTCCAAAGCGTGCCCATAAGTGTTTCTGGTTCCATTGGTGCGTCATTTCCCGATAACTCGTCGTGACATTCATTCCCTGATGGAAATCAACACTTCCATTTAGGTGATAGATTAAGATATCCCTGGCTCTTGTCGTGCAATTATCATAGAAATAATTGTATCTGTAAACACGATTTTCTGGGAGGTAGTTCTCGTCGATGGCACGTGCGATGTTCAATTTTTCTGCTCCAGTGAGATGCAGGTCCTGTTCAATAACCCACCTGTGCTCATCTTGATATTCCTGAAGAAAGTCAGGGAAAGGTATGATTCCCATTTCGTAATCGGTCAATCCAAAGATAAATCTAAGTATGAAGAATTTTTGACGAAAAGAGAACATCCCGTAGTTAATGGCAAGATCCTGCCCTCTCTGTGGATCTTGAAAACGAATGGCAGTATGACCATATAAGGAATACACTTCAGAACCAGGCCCACAAGTAAGTAAACTGATTTTTATCGAATCTGTATTCACTTTTGGGAGAGCGTCACTGTCCTGACCTTTTAGGGCCGTTGTTAATAACATGAAAATTAACACCCAGCACCACCTTAAATTATATTTAAAACGTTTCACGATGCAAAAATAACTTATATTTCCCACTTATCGTGCTATTATTTCGAAATTTTTCGATAATTTTGCAAGCAAATTTGAAATACAGACAAAATGAAGAAAATACTATGCGTCGCATTTCTCTGCATCATGTCTCTTACAGCATTTGCACAGAGCGGCACAAACTCTCCTTATAGCCAGTATGGTTTGGGTATCCTTTCCGAACAGTCAAGTGGCTTTAATCGTGGTATGAATGGATTGGGATTGGGCTTTCACGAGCACAATCAGGTGAATTATTTGAATCCAGCTTCATATTCTGCCATTGACTCCCTGACTTTTATTTTCGATGCAGGTATTTCTGGCCAGATCACTAATTTTTCAGAAAATGGGACAAAGTTGAATGCAAATAATGGGAACTTCGAGTATGTAGTTGCAGGTTTCCGTGCCTTTCGTCATGTGGGCGTTAGTTTTGGATTGGTTCCTCTTACTAATGTTGGCTATAACTATTCCAGTACGAACTATATTGATGAGGGCAAGAAGGGAACCTATACGAATGCATACTCTGGTGACGGAGGGCTTCATCAAGTTTACTTAGGAGCAGGATGGGAGCCTTTCAAGGGATTCTCCTTGGGTGCTAATTTCGGCTATCTATGGGGAACGGAGAATCGCTCTTTGGTAACGAGCTTTAGTGAGACCTATGCAAATACGTTGTCAAAATACTATACCGTGGATGTTAGGAGCTATAACCTGAATGTTGGCGCTCAATATACGGCAAAGTTGAACAAGAAAGATGCTATTACTATTGGTGCAACATATACCATGGGTCATAAGTTGCATTCAGACCCGGAATTGCAGGTAATCTCTACAAATAGTGAGACGGCAGTGTCTGATACGACCACGTTTACCGTCAAGAATGGGCTGGAAATTCCTAATGTCTATAGTGCAGGCTTTATGTACAACCACAATGACCAACTAAAGTTTGGCGTTGATTACAGCTTGCAGAAATGGGCGAAGATCGATTTCCCGCAATATAGTGTGGTCAATAACGTCCCCCAGTATGCATTAGAAAGCGGCTTATACAAAGACCGTCAGAAAGTAACCGTTGGGGCAGAACTTTGTCCGTCTGCTTATGGAAGGAATTTCTTTGGGCGGATTCATTATCGTGCAGGCGTCTCATACGCGACACCTTATATTAAGATAAATGGACAAGACGGTCCTAAAGAGATCAGTGCCAGTTTGGGTTTTGGTATCCCAATCATGAATCAGTTTAATAATCGCTCAATATTGAATATCAGTGCTCAATGGGTTCACCAGTCGGCAAAAGACTTGATTACGGAGAATACCTTCAGAATTAATATTGGCATAACCTTCAACGAGGGCTGGTTCGCAAAGTGGAAAGTTCAATAGTAGATGCAGAAAGGATATCTTATAATTCTGTTCTCATTTGTAATGTTTGTTCTTTTCCTCACTTCTTGTGAGGAGCAGAAGGAGCATACGGCGCCTGCTGTCTTTCCGAGAGATTCTGCTTCAGTCATGACAAGTTATGGCGTTAATACGTTGATTTCCGATTCTGGTATTATCAAATATCGTATTGTCACAGAACGATGGGATGTCAACACGGTGAAGAATCCTTCCCGTTGGACTTTTGAAAAGGGCGTGTTTTTGGAACAATTTGATGAGAAGTTCCATGTCCAGTCCTATATTCAATGTGATACGGCATATTATTTTGATCAAATGAAACTTTGGGAGCTGAGAGGCAGGGTACGCATCCTTACGAAGGATGGCATTCGTTTTTCAAGTGAACAATTATTTTGGGATGAGAATAAGCACGAGCTATATTCCTATGTATTCTCGCGCTTGATTACCCCTGACCGTCAATTGCAAGGTAGCTATTTTCGGAGTGACGAAAAGATGACGCGTTATTTTGTGTCCAATTCCAAAGGCTCCTTTACTAAAGGTGATCTTGATGATAATAGTAACGATACCTTGCGTACGGCTCCGGATTCTGCAAAGACAAATTTCCGCCAACAGGCATTGCCACAACGGAAGAGTACTTCAATACCGATAATGCATTAATGGAAGATTCTGTAGACATACACCTTATATTGGAAATCATCATTACGATGGCTTTCTCGGCATTTTTCTCTGGTATGGAGATTGCTTTTGTCTCCAGTAACAGAATGTTGGCTGAGATGGATAAGGAAAAGAATGGATTGGCCCAGAAGATCATTGGTGTCTTCTTTAAGCATCCGAACAACTTTGTGAGTACAATGCTTGTAGGTAACAATATTGTAATGGTCGTTTACGGTATCCTTTTCGCAAGGTTGTTTGACAATACAATCTTTTCGAGTTATGATGCGGCATTTACGGTTCCTGCTGATACCATTCTCTCAACGATGATTATTCTATTTACTGGAGAGTTCCTGCCGAAGGCGTTATTTAAAAGTAATCCCAACCGATTATTGACGATTTTCTCTTTGCCTGCTTATGTCTGTTATATCGTTCTCTGGCCGATCAGCCGATTCTCGACATGGATGTCGCGCTTGATCTTACGGTCTTTTGGCGTGAAGATAGGGAAAGAGGATCCTGAAGGAGAATTTACAAAGGTCGATTTGAATTATTTAGTGCAATCAAGTATCGATAATGCCAAGAATGAGGATGATATAGAAGATGAGGTCAAGATATTCCAAAATGCCCTTGATTTCCCGGATACGAAAGTGAGGGATTGCATGGTGCCTCGCACGGAAATTAATGCCGTTGACATGGAGGATTGCACTCTTGAGCAATTGCAGCAAAAATTCATAGAAAGTGGCAATTCCAAGATCATTGTATATAAAGAAGACATAGACCATATCGTGGGATATATTCATTCGCTGGAGATGTTCAGGGAGCCTAAGGACTGGCGTACGCATATTCGTACGATGCCATTTGTTCCTGAGACCATGGCAGCGCAGAAGTTGATGAAAATTTTATTGCAGGAAAAGAAAAGCCTTAGCGTTGTGATCGATGAGTTTGGGGGGACCAGCGGAATTGTCTCTTTGGAAGATATCGTCGAAGAGATCTTTGGCGACATAGAAGATGAGCATGACAATTCGAAGTATATAGCCAAGAAGACAGATAAGAATGAATATCTTCTTTCTGCTCGCTTGGAAATTGACAAGGTAAATGAAATGTTTGATCTTGATCTTCCTGAGAGTGATGAATATATGACAATCGGAGGTCTTATCCTGCATGAATACCAAAGTTTCCCGAAGCTTAATGAAGTGGTAAGAATTGGTCGGTATGAGTTTAAAATTATCAAGAATACGATGACCAAGATAGAACTTGTCAAACTAAAAGTTATGCCTTGACGTAAATTTTAGGAGAAAAATGCCTTTGTTTGATATCTTTTTAGTATTTTTGTACGCATTTTATAAGGTATAGGCTTCACAGGTATTTAATATCTGGGTGATGTCTATTGGCATATGGCTAAACGAATATAATAAAACATAAATGAAATAATTAAAAATGGCAGCATTAGGAAAAATTAGAAGCAGAGGTATCATTTTGATCTGTATTATCGGATTTGGCCTCTTTGCGTTCATTGCCGAAGAACTGTTCCGCTCTTGTGAATCCACGCAAAATGACAAGAGACAGCAAGTAGGCGAAGTTTTAGGTGAGAAAATCAATGTGAATGATTTCCAGAAGTTAATTGATGAGTATACCGAGGTCATCAAGATGCAGCAGGGCTCTGAGAGTCTCACTGACGAACAGTTGAATCAGGTGAAGGATATGGTGTGGAATACCTATGTCCAGAGCAAGTTGATTAGTGATGAGGCTGAAAAGTTAGGACTGAAGGTTACAGATGGGGAAATGCAGAATATCCTGAAGGAAGGTACGAACCCTATGCTTCTCCAGACCCCTTTTGTAAACCAACAGACAGGTCGCTTTGACGCAAACGCTTTGCAGAAGTTCTTGGCTGATTATAAGACACAATCTGCCAATAACCCACAGCTTGCAGACCAATATGGCAAAATTTACAAATATTGGACATTCATTGAGAAGACTTTGCGTCAGCAGACTTTGGCCCAGAAATACCAGAACTTGCTTGCGCATTGCTTCCTTTCCAATCCTGTTGAGGCTAAGATGGCATTTAAGGATGAAAATGAAGAGAGTTCCATTCAGTTGGCTTCCTTCCCTTATTCCAGCATCGCAGACAACAAGGTTCAAATTTCGGAGTCAGACTTGAAGTCGAAATATGAGGAATTGAAGCCACGTTTCAAGCAATATGTGGAAAGTCGTGATATCAAGTATGTTGATGTCCAGGTAACTCCTTCAGCCAGCGATCGTTCTTCTTTACAGAAGCAGTTTGCCGGTTATGCAAAGGACTTGGCAGCTGCGGCTGATCCTTCAGAGATAGTTCGTAAAAGCACTTCTTTGGTCAACTACCTTGGTATTCCTGTTAGCAAGAATGCTTTCCCGACAGATATCGCCCAGCATTTAGATTCTATGGCAGTAGGTTCTGTATATGGTCCTTTTGAAGACAAGGCAGATAACTCTCTGAATATCGTTAAATTAATGGCAAAGGAGCAGTTACCTGATTCTGTACAGTATCGTGCTATCCAGGTTGGTGGTGCCTCCCTTGATGCAGCTCACAAGACAGCAGATTCTATTTTTACGGCCTTGAAGGGCGGTGCAGATTTTGAGGCAATTGCCAAGAAATATGGTCAGACAGGGCAGAGCCAGTGGTTGACCACTCGCATGTATGAGAATAGTCCTTCTATGGATAAGGATACGAAGAATTTGATTAACACTTTGAATACGGCAGCTGTGAATAGCATTCAGAATCTTACGTTCACGCAAGGCAATATGATCGTTCAGATTCAGGATCGCAAGGGCGTTACCAGCAAATATACAGCTGCAGTGATCAAGAAGAACATTGAATTCTCTAAGGACACTTATTCTGCAGCATATAACAAGTTCTCAACTTTTGTCAGCGCTAATCAGACTGCAGATGCAATCACAAAGAACGCTGCAAAGAGTGGCTATACGGTTAAGGAAGCCAATGATGTAACGACAGCACAGCATTATCTGGCTGGCATCCATAGTACACGTGATGCCTTGAAGTGGTTGTTCGCTGCGAAGGAAGGTGAAGTGTCTCCTATGTATGAATGTGGTGACAATGATCATTTATTAGTTGTTGTTTTGAATAAGGTGCATCCTATTGGCTATCGTACTTTGGATGATCCTCAGGTAAAGGACATGGTAAAGGCTGAGGTCTTGAAAGATAAGAAAGCAGAGCAAATCATGGCAAAGATTAGCGGAGTGCATAATCTAAACGTGGCAAAGGCTAAGGGTGGCATTATTTCAAATGTCAACCAGATTACTTTCTCTTCTCCGACATTCCTGCCAGCAACTGGTGCCAGCGAGCCTGCTCTGAGTGGTGCGGTTGCAGCAACTGCAAAGGGTAAGTTCTGCAAAAATCCTGTCAAGGGCAATGCGGGTGTTTATCTGTTCATGGTGTCTAACAAGACCATGCGTCCAGGTAAATTCAATGATAAGACGGAGGAGCAGAAGCTCAAGCAGAAGGCTATGCAGTATGCAAGCAACTTTATGAACGAACTCTACCTTAAGGCGAAGATCGTTGATAACAGATATTTGTTCTTCTAAAGAAAGAATTCCAAGATCAATAAAAGCCCGATGATTGAGATGTCATCGGGCTTTTATTTGATTTGTGAGAAAGAATGGAGTAGAAGCTTCCTCAGATTTAATCTATCTTAGTAATCTACGCCACCATCATCTTCTACATCCTCTGCCTCAAGGTTGAGGTCCTCAGGATCCGTTTCGAATGTGGTACGATAACTTTCTTCTGTCAACTTATCCTCATCGAAGGCATCATCGTCCTCGTCCTCTGCGTCATTGTAGTTGTCATCGTCGGGCATATCCTCCTCCTCGTCTTGCTCCTCATCAGCTTTCTCATCTTGCTTGTCCAGTTCATCTAAGTCGCTGAATTTCATCCGAGGCTTCTCTACAATAGGCTTTTCCTTGGCGAAAATGGCTTCCACCCATGTACCCTTCGGGATCTCAAGGACTTCAAAACCATCGTTGACTTTCTTTTCATACATACCTCCAGGCTTGTGGAGACGGTCTTTTGGGAGTGTTGTGGTGCTGATGTCAAATCCACTCTCGATGATATCCTGAATGCTTTGGGAAAGAGACTCCCAGCCTCCACCGAAATTACGCTCCAAGACTTCCATTAACTTGGCTGCTGAGATATGGCGTATGTTTTCATACGTGAGATCAGTAACCCTTAAAATAGGACGCTTCTTGATTGCCAATTTTATTTTTGTATTGTCATCAATTCTAACGCTGCCTATCTTGAACCCCCGAAGTTCGTATTTCTTGATGACCTCAGGCTTGTCGATCTTTATCTCTTCCATCTCAAATGCGCTGCGTATGATGTCTGTATAGTGGCGCATGTTGTCTTTTAATTCCGCATCCTTTTCTGCAGCCTCCCACATCCGAAAGATATCATTTTCCTGAATATCCCACACATTACTCTTGGTTAATGTTTTGAGCGTCAAAGCTTTTTTCTCTTGTTTCATACGTTGATAAATAATTAATCAAATATAACCACATCAGAATTATTTCTTCTTGTGCTGCAAAAGTAAATACTTTACTCTGAATTCACAAGTTTTTCAAAAGGAAATTTTGGCTATGTGCTATATATTTTTTAATTTTGTAGCTACAAAGATGAGTCAACCATTAGCTGAAAGGATGAGGCCTCACACCCTGGACGAATATGTCGGACAGAAGCACTTGGTAGGTGAGGGTGCTGTGCTGCGTAAGATGATCGATGCAGGACATATTTCTTCTTTTATCCTCTGGGGACCTCCGGGGGTAGGAAAGACTACTTTAGCTCAGATTATCGCAAATAAGTTGCAGGTTCCTTTCTATACTTTAAGTGCTGTTAGCAGTGGGGTTAAGGATGTTAGAGATGTGATTGAGAAGGCAAAAAACGGTAGGTTCTTCAATTCTCCATCACCGATCTTGTTTATAGATGAGATCCATCGGTTCAGCAAATCACAGCAAGACTCTTTGTTAGGTGCTGTGGAACGGGGGATCGTGACCTTGATCGGTGCCACGACGGAGAATCCGTCTTTTGAGGTGATTCGTCCTTTATTGTCCAGATGCCAGTTGTATGTCCTCAAGCCATTGGGGAAGGAAGATTTGTTAGAACTCCTTCATCGGGCTATTACGCAGGATGTGGAATTAAGGAAGAAGCATATCACCTTGAACGAGACAGGTGCCCTCTTGAGATATAGTGGTGGCGATGCACGAAAATTGTTGAACATTTTAGAACTTGTCGTGGACTCGTCAAACAGTAATGAGATAGAGATCACGGACCAGCTGGTCGTTGACAGGTTACAAGAGAACCCTCTCGCATATGACAAGAATGGGGAGATGCATTATGACATTATCTCTGCTTTTATAAAGAGCATTCGGGGAAGTGATCCAGATGCAGCTCTCTATTGGATGGCACGGATGATCGAAGGAGGAGAAGACCCTCAGTTTATTGCAAGACGCTTAGTGATCAGTGCGGCTGAAGATATCGGACTGGCAAATCCCAATGCCTTGCTCTTGGCGAATGCCACCTTCGATGCCGTCATGAAAATTGGATGGCCAGAAGGGCGGATACCCCTTGCTGAATGTGTGGTTTATCTGGCGACCAGCCCGAAAAGCAATTCTGCTTATTTGGGCATTGCACAGGCTTTGGATACAGTCAAGAAAACAGGGAACCAACCTGTGCCCTTACACTTGAGGAATGCGCCAACTGCCCTGATGGAGGAATTGGGATATCATGATGGCTATAAGTATTCGCATGATTATCCCGGTCATTTTGTCGAGCAGCAGTATCTCCCAGATCAATTGAAAGATGTACGAATTTGGCACGCCCAACATTCACCTTCGGAAGAGAAGTTGTACAAGTGGATGATCCAATGTTGGGGTGACCGGTTTAAAGAATAGGATTTGAATATGAAAATTGTAGTTTTAGATGGCTATGGAGCCAATCCGGGCGACCTTTCTTGGGAACCCTTAAGACAATTGGGTGAACTGGTTGTTTATCCGAGAACGGAGCCTAATGAATTAATTGATAGGGCAAAGGGTGCTGAGATCGTCTTGACAAACAAAGTGGTGTTAGATGCTAACATCTTGCAAGAGCTGAAGCACTTGAAATATGTAGGGGTCTTGGCAACGGGTTATAACGTTGTTGATATCCAAGCTGCCAAGCAACTGGGTATAATCGTCACGAATATCCCGGCTTATAGTACAGACAGCGTTGCACAAATGACCTTCGCCCATATCCTGAATATCATGAATAGGGTTGACCATTATGCCATGGCGAACCGGGATGGGCGTTGGAGCCGGAATCAGGACTTCTGTTATTGGGACACACCTTTAAAGGAACTTGCTGGCAAGACCATGGGCATTGTGGGCTTAGGGCATATAGGGAAGAAGGTGGCTCGTATCGCCAGGGATTTTGGTATGGATGTCTTTGCCTATACGAGCAAGAATGCTGCGGATCTTCCGGAAGGCATTCAGAAAACAACAAAGGACGGATTGTTCGCGATTAGTGACATTCTTACCTTGCATTGCCCCTTGACGCCAACGACCCGGGAACTGATCAACAAAGAAACTTTAGCTAAAATGAAAGAGGGAGCGATCTTGATCAATACTGGTCGTGGCCCTTTGGTCAATGAGCAGGATGTGGCTGATGCCCTTGCAAGTGGCCATTTAGGTGCCTATGGAGCTGATGTGATGTGCAAGGAGCCTCCTGTCGAGGATCACCCTCTGTTCAAGCAACCGAATGCGTTCATTACTCCTCATATCGCTTGGGCTACCGTTGAGGCGCGTGAACGCCTGATGGAGATTGCCGTTCATAATGTCAAGGCATTCCTTGATGGGAATCCTGTTCATGTCGTAAATCAATAAGATGTTCTATCAAGATCCTGATTTTGTCAAGACCATACAAGAGATTATCGAGTTCTTGGGAACTTTTGCGTTTGCCATTTCTGGGATTCGGCATGCTGCCTCCAGGCATTTCGACTGGTTTGGTGGGTTTGTCTGTGGGGTGGCAGTGGCAATAGGCGGAGGTACGATCAGGGATGTGATGCTTGGAGTGAGACCGTTTTGGATGACATCCCCGATGTATATGATATGCACAGCCTTGGCGCAAGTCTTTGTCATTGTGTTCGCAAAGTACCTTAAGAAGTTGGACAATGCCTGGTTTGCATTCGATACCTTGGGCTTGGCTTTGTTTACCATTGCCGGATTGCAGAAAACCTTGGCTTGTGGTCATCCATTTTGGGTGGCTATCATCATGGGATGTATTACAGGAGCTGCCGGTGGCGTTATCCGTGACATCCTTTTGAATAAGGTGCCTGTCATCTTCCATAAGGAAATTTATGCGATGGCAAGTATAGCTGGGGGCATCTTGTATTGGGCGATGATCCGACTGGATATCAATGTTGGTATTACTGCCATTGCGACTTTCTTGTTAATCTGCATGATTCGGTTCCTTGCAGTCAAATACCATATATCCTTGCCTATCCTGCATAGTGAGGAGCAGAATTCTTAGGGCTCTCTCCTCACTTCAAAGAATCCTAACCGATGGGAAATTCCTTTCCTGTTCAGTGAGCGTAAAAGATAGACTCCGTTGGGAATCGAATTCACGTCCATGGATTTCCCTTCATATCGCTTGGAAGAGAGGATCGTTCCCTGCAGGGTTTCTATGCTGACCATTTCTGCGTCGAGCGTGCTTGGCTTAATAGGTAGAATCAGTCTCTTCCCATCACAAGACAACATTTCCTGCCCTTGTCTTGGCTTGGGCTTTGAGACACTTTGTAGGGCTGCGCTCTCATTGCCGTACCTGTCCATCGCCGTAACCGCAAAATACCGCCCGGAGGTGGCGATGTCTAAGCGGGTCTGTTGAATGCGTGGGGCGATGAGGTTTCGTGGGTCGTGGATGTCGACAGGATATTCTCTGCTGCTATATACATTATATAAAAGGTAGGGAGCATCGCTGTGGTCTGTTGCTCCCTCCCAAGAAATGTGGTCATTAGTGACCTGTATCTTCGTCGGGGCTGATGGCGCAGTGCCGTGAACCCATGTCATGGCAGGGACGAGGGCAGGGAATGCGTCGAAGTCGTTGTAGGCAAAATCATAGATGCCTTTTGTGTCATCCGTAAAAAACTTACTCCTGAAATAGGCATGGCCTAATTGATAATGGCGTAGGATCTCCATCTCACGTGTCACGGTTTCCAAGGGCCAGTCTGCTTGGGAGCGATCCAAGAAGTAGACTCCTAATCCCGGCGCGATGATCTTGCCGCCACTGTTCTCAGCCCAGTCAATGGCAAAAGGAAAGAACTGGTTGTCCTTGAAGTACATCATCGGGAACAATTCGTCCATGAGACCAGAGCGCAACCAACCCTGGGCATCCTGGCATACCTTCGTATATGCATTCCAGCCATGGCTCCAGTAACGACTTAGGTCGTCGAATTTGCCGATAGGGGAGCAGCTCATCTTCACCCAAGGCTTGAGAGCCTTAACCTTATCGTGGATGGCTTCAACGATATGAGTGATATATTTCCTTCCTTGGGCATTCGACACTCGGATCTTCCAGGTCTCTGGATACCGGATATAATCTAAGTGGATGCCATCGATATCGTAATTTTTGGTGATCTCTGCGCAGATGCCAGCAAGATAATTGGCGGTTTGTGGATCTTCCGGGTTCATGTATCCATCCTGGTCGATCTTGCGGATCAGCCTGGGGAATTTCTTTCTCAATGACTTGCAGCCCAAGGCGTTCCATTTTCCAACGGGAATAGTGACGACCCATGCATGCAATTCCATTCCGCGTTTATGGCACTCCTCAATGGCAAACTTTAGGGCATCATAGCCGGGCGACTTTCCTGGAAATCCTGATAAGCATCCGTCCCAAGGTTCATATTGCGAAGGATAGATCATGGTACCACGGATCCTGGTTTGGAGAAGAATGGTATTTACCCCAGCTTTTTGGAGCTTGTCAAGGATATGGCAAAGTTCCTGTTGTTGTTTTTCAGCAGAGCGATCACTCTGAGCATAGCTATGAGGCCAGTCGATACCCCCTATGGTGGTTAGCCATACAGCCCTTACTTCGCGCTTGGGAGTTACCTCCTGTGCATGGAAGGAGAGTGGAAAGGCAAGTAAAATGACTGTCAGCAGTATATGGAATTGTCTCATTTTTCGTTGAAAGTTACAATAATTAACGTATAGAATTGTTTTGTTTATAAATTGCGTGCAAAGTTACGGATATTTTTTTGGTTTTCAAATCTTTTATGTACTTTTGCAAGTAGGAATTTAATTAAATCAATAAGATGATATCTTTTACTATCGCATTGTTGGCTTTGATCTTAGGCTATTTGATCTATGGTCGATTTGTTGAACATGTGTTCGGTCCTGATGACCGTCCAACGCCGGCTGTTGCCAAGGCTGATGGCGTTGATTACATTGTGCTTCCAGGTTGGAAGGTATTTATGATTCAATTCCTGAATATTGCGGGTACGGGTCCTATCTTTGGCGCGATCATGGGCGCATGGTATGGTCCGGCATCTTATTACTGGATTATCTTCGGTTGTATTTTTGCTGGTGCCATGCATGATTATATGAGTGGTATGCTCAGCGTACGCCACAACGGAGCTGGTCTCCCGGAACTGGTGGGTGATTACTTAGGGAACCGCACGAAGAAAGTGATGTTAGTATTCTCCATTTTATTGCTGATGATGGTTGGGGTCGTCTTCGTCTACAGCCCAGCTATCATCTTAGCGGGCTTTGGCGGGTCGAAGCTCCTGTGGATTTTGGTCATCTTCATCTATTATATCATTGCAACCCTTCTTCCGATAGACAAGATTATTGGCAAGATCTATCCACTTTTTGCCTTCTGTCTTTTATTTATGGCACTTGCCTTGTTAGTGGGATTGTTCGTGAAGATGCCAGATATCCCGGAATGGTGGAGTGACCTGGGACAGAGCAACCTGAATGATAATCCAGCCTGGTTGGGCGCGGAAAGTTTTATGTCAAAGAGTCCGCTCTTCCCTTGTTTGTTCATTACGATTGCCTGCGGTGCGATCAGTGGCTTCCACGCCACCCAGAGTCCGTTGATGGCACGTTGCCTGAAGAATGAGAAGTCTGGGCGTCCCATCTTCTATGGAGCCATGATCACGGAAGGCATCGTTGCCTTGATCTGGGCTACAGTGTCTATGTATTTCTTCTATTATGGTGGTTGGAAAGAAGTCGTTACGCCAGAAGTCGTCAACCAGTTCATGGGACAATTTGATGGAGGCAAGACCTTAGTTCAGTTCTTT
>CAJLYG010000046.1 GCA_905210845.1 uncultured Prevotella sp. | reverse complement strand
AGGCGGTCTGATAAGGATCAGTGTCACTGAACAGGCATCCTCCTGAAGCATTTTCCTCGCTGACAGCAAGTGCGTAGGCATATACCAAACCACGGGTTTGGAGCGATTGCTTATACCCTCTTGCCTTGACATAATAGACAGGTGCCTTGCGCTGCAAGTTAAGTGGTCCAGGTAGGCGACCTTCGTGGTTGATGCCACGTTCGACGGCTTCTTGCATCATCTCCCAGCATTCCTGGAGATAATCCCATATCCCTGGGCCTTCGCATTTGTCAACATATTCCCAATAACTGCGCCCATAGTGGTCGCACCAGTCCATGATATCTTTAAGGTTGTTCATGTCATAGACATCCTCTGTGGAGAACATGTCATGTTCCTTTCCTTCAGAAAGGGCACCTCCCCCCACGCTATAAACGGTCCACTCATCATGCTCGTCGCCCTTGAAATATTCAAACTTCATCCCGTTCGGATGATAAGGAAGGAAGATGGAAGGCTTCCAGTCAATAGTGACAGGGGCTACGGGTTGCAATACTTCTTGGATAGCAACATCGGTCATGTGTCCCTTACCTGTTGCGGCAAGGCTTCCATAGAGCGTGACGCGGAAAGATTGGGCATCAGGATGTTTGTCAACAAAGATCTTTGCTGCTTTCTGCGGACCCATGGTGTGGCTGCTGGAAGGTCCTTTTCCTATTCGGTATAACTGTCTTAACGATTTCATATTCCAAACATTTTCGTGCAAAGATACTGCAAACCGAGAGAAATGCAAAATAAAAGATATTTTATTTTCATTTCCGAGGTGAAGCGTAACTTATCCAAAGATACTGCAAACCGAGAGAAATGCAAAAAAAGATATTTTATTTTCATTTCCGAAGTAAAGTGTAGCTTATCCAAAGATAGAAAGAAAAAGGCGAACACCAAAGGATGTTCGCCTCATTTTCTGTTTTCTTCTCAATCATCGAATTGATAAGCCCAAACTGCAAATAAGATGACAGCGATGGCAATGATACTCAGGAAAAC
Organism: uncultured Prevotella sp.; assembly: GCA_905210845.1. GTDB lineage: Bacteria > Bacteroidota > Bacteroidia > Bacteroidales > Bacteroidaceae > Prevotella. The sequence goes on along the minus strand of CAJLYG010000046.1, from coordinate 15,901 downwards.
GAACAGGGTTTTCGACCAGAACTTTTTTCTTTGTTGCGCCTTTAGGTTCTCATTCTTGAAGGTTTCAGATTCATCTTGGTGGTGATGACGATTCCTCCCAACATGATATTGCTCACCATGGTGATGGTGGTGATGATCGCCCTCCTCCTTCGCGTGGAGTCCGTTGCTTTCTGAAAGTTGGCTTGAGCCTTTCACGGCATCTATTTCCTGTCGATTGTTATTTTCCCTTGTATCCATACTTGTTTATGATTTCTTATCGAGTCGCGAAATTAATCATTTGTATTGAAATAGCAAAATTATTTTAAATAAAAGCTACGGTAAGACCTGCCATGACGATGCTGACCATGGACATCAGTTTGATGAGGATATTCAAGCTTGGACCGGAGGTGTCCTTAAAAGGGTCACCAACAGTATCGCCGACGATAGTTGCCTTATGGCATTCACTACCTTTGCCCCCGTAGTTGCCTTCTTCTACTAATTTCTTCGCATTGTCCCATGCTCCACCGGTGTTTGCCATGAAGATGGCCAAGGTAAATCCTGCGGCTAAGCCTCCTACCAGCAATCCCAGTACACCACCAACGCCTAAGATGATTCCCACAAGGATCGGAATGATGATGGCAAGTAAAGACGGGAAGATCATCTCGTGTTGTGCACTACGGGTGGATATTTCGACACAGCGCCCGTAATCAGGATTGGCTTTCCCTTCAAGGATGCCTTTGATTTCATGGAACTGCCGGCGTACTTCTTCTACCATAGACTGTGCGGCGCGCCCAACAGCCCCCATGGTTAACCCACAAAACAGAAAGGCTGCCATTGCGCCAATGAATGCACCGACAAGTACCCGTGGGTTCATCAGGTTTACTTGGAAGAAATCCATGAAGTCGGGCATGGTAGCTGTTGAAGGATTGAATACGTTGCCTGCCGCATCAAAGAACTGTTCCCCAGCATTTACGGCACGTGCCATGGCTATCTTGATTTCTTCTACGTAAGAGGCAAGAAGGGCGAGCGCTGTTAAGGCTGCAGAACCAATAGCGAATCCCTTACCGGTCGCGGCTGTAGTATTGCCTAAGGCATCAAGGGCATCGGTCCGGCTTCGCACTTCTTCACCTAACTCGCTCATTTCTGCATTGCCACCCGCATTGTCTGCGATAGGACCGTATGCATCCGTAGCTAATGTGATGCCTAAAGTGGACAACATGCCGACAGCGGCGATACCAATGCCATATAATCCTTGACTGATGGAAGCTGCACTCATGCTCATGTCAAAGCCATTGGCACAAAGGTAACTTAGCATGATTGCCACCGAGATAGTAATGACAGGAACGCAAGTACTGATCATACCCGTCCCAATGCCTTTGATAATAACCGTGGCAGACCCTGTTTGGGAAGCCTCAGCGATTTTCTTTGTGGGTTGATAACTTTGTGAGGTATAATATTCCGTAGACTGTCCGATGATCACCCCTGAAGCCAGTCCGCTGACGACAGAGAAGGAAACACCAAGCCAGTTGTCAAGTTTCAGGAGATATAATATAAGGAAGGTAGCTATGGCGATGAGCACGGCTGCTGTATTGGTACCTCGTCCAAGGCTATGGAGAAGTTCTTTCATGCTGGCACCTTCTTTTGTCCTTACTAAGAATATACCTAAGAGAGAGAGGAATATGCCCACGGCAGCGATGATCATTGGCGCGATGACAGCGCGCAATTGCATGTCACCATTCATGGCGAACGCTGTCGCGCCGAGCGCAGCTGTCGAAAGGATACTTCCACAATAGCTTTCATAGAGGTCTGCACCCATTCCTGCCACGTCTCCAACATTATCTCCGACATTATCAGCGATGGTAGCAGGGTTCCGTGGGTCATCTTCAGGGATGTTTGCCTCGACCTTGCCCACCAAATCGGCCCCCACATCAGCTGCTTTCGTATAGATCCCTCCCCCGACACGGGCGAACAAGGCCTGCGTGGAAGCACCCATACCGAAGGTCAGCATGGTAGTTGTGATGGTGATCAAGGCCGCTCCTTCGCCTTGGTAGAAAAAGCTCAGAATGATAAACCACAGGGCAATATCAAGCAAGCCGAGCCCGACAACGACAAGCCCCATGACAGCACCACTTCTAAAGGCAATCTTTAGTCCCTTGTCCAATCCACTGCAGGCAGCATGAGCTGTACGCGCCGATGCGTAGGTAGCAGTCTTCATGCCAAAGAATCCAGAGAGTCCACTAAAGAAGCCGCCGGTCAAGAAGGCAAAGGGTACCCATGGATTTTGTACTTTGAGGACATAAGCCATAAATGCAAAAATGAGAGCTAAGCAGATAAAGACGATCAGCACAACCTTATACTGCTGTTTCAAATAAGCCATGGCACCCCTCCGGACATGCTCGGCAATCTCACGCATTCGGGGAGTTCCCTCATCGGCTTTCATCATGGTTTTAAAGAAATACCAGGCCATTGATAAGGCCACAACTGAGGCTATGGGTACTAGCCAGAAAACCAAAGGAATTTTAGTCATAGGATATTTATTTTAAGGTAAATGTATGTTGTGGTTAATCATTATCTGTGGGCAAAATGCCCACAGATAAATCATTAGAATCTCCAATCGACCTGTATGTCGATCATGTTATAATCATGCTTGACAAGAGCCCGGTTGTTGACACGACAGAACTCTCCACTGATTTCGAAATTGTGATGGAACTCATAATCAGCTCCAATCTCATATTGTGTATTGGCCTGGTCCCATTTCCCATCAGGTCGATAGAGGTCGTACCGTGCCTTGACATGCAATTTTTTCTTGATGATTGGCGCTATGACAAGTGCATAGACTGCGTCTGACTTCCCACCATAGCTTGACAGAGAGCAATCGGTGACTCCAGAGTTGTAGGTCTTAGCAAATGCTTTTCCTGTGGAGTGGGCATATTCTGAACGGAAAGTCCAGTCGCTCTTGACATATTCTCCAGAGATGGCATAACGGTGCTGGGGCAGGCTTCGCACCTCATTGTTGTGCGCCGTGCCCTTCTCGTCGGTCCAACTACCTTTCCGAGCATAGCTTCCTTCCCATCCAAATGCGCCAATCCTGAGGCCTTCAATGGGCATGATCCAAGCTCCGCCAATCAGGTCCTTGCGTTGGTCCACATCCTTTGTGTTGATTCCTTGTCCATTGAATACGCCAATCTGATAGTGAACCCATGCGCGACCATGCGCATCCGGGAATAAGTCGCCCTGGAACTGCAAACCGATGTCACGTCCGTTGCTGGCATGACTGCCATTGCGGTCGGTAAACCCTGCAAGTTTGTTGCTCAATTGGCTGTATGAATAGAAGCCTTGATCAATAGGGTTCATTGGATTCTCGAACGTAAAAGGACGTTTGTATTGCCCAAACTTGATTCTGAACGCCTTGTATTTCTGCCATTCTGCGAACAAGTCCACAATACGTGGGGAAGAGCCAAGGCTGGAGGTATTGCCGTTGATTTGGATCTGTGTTTTCCAATAGAAATCTTTGGCAATACGACCGTCAAGGGAGATACGGGCCAGACGGAGGTTGAATGAATTGCTCTTGTCCTGTCCATGGGCATCAGTCGTCGTACTCTCTTGGTCACTGTACTGATATTGGGTTAATACATATCCGGAGAGCTTGACATTGCTCAGCCAAGATGGAAGTGTAATGGTGTTCTTCTCTTGTGCATAGGTGGTTAATGCCATAGCTGCAAGAAAAGAGATCAGCAAACCTTTTTTCATTGTTATGATGGTATGTTTAGATAAATAATTGCTTGCAAATATAGCAAAAATTATTCAACCGCAACATTTATTTCGATTATTTTTCAGATATTCCTTGTTTTATCCTACGTGTCAAGAGACAAACATTCTCTACATGTGGGGTATGCGGGAACATATCAACGGGTTGTACGGCATCTACCCTGTAGTCTGAATCCAGTTCAGAGAGGTCGCGTGCCTGTGTAGCAGGATTGCAACTGACATAGACGATGCGACCGGGAGCTGCCCGAAGAATGGTCTTCACAACGTCAGGATGCATGCCTGCGCGGGGTGGGTCGGTGATCATCACGTCTGGCCTTCCATGCTCGGCAATGAAAGCATCTGTCAAGATGTCTTTCATGTCTCCTGCATAGAATAAGGTATTGCCAATATGGTTAATTTGCGAATTCACTTTGGCATCCTCAATGGCCTCAGGTACATATTCTATGCCGATGACTTGCTTGGCACGGTGGGCGATGAAATTGGCAATGGTTCCCGTACCGGTGTAGAGATCGTAAACAAGCTCGTTGCCTGTCAGGTTGGCGAAATCTCGGGCTACGCAATACAGATGATAAGCCTGTTCTGTATTCGTCTGATAGAAGCTCTTGGGGCCGACCTTGAATTTGAGATCCTCCATCTGCTCATAAATGTAATCGTTGCCTTTAAAGGTCACAACGGTCAGATCGCCAAAAGTATCGTTGCCTTTCTGATTGTTGACATATAATAAAGATGTGATTTGTGGGAATTGGTCTGCAAGGTGCTGAAGTAAGTCCCTTGCCCTGCCTTCATCTCCAGGTTCATCGAAATGAAATTGCACCAAGACCATCCATTCCCCAGTATTGCTGTTGCGGATCATGATGTCTCTGAGCAAACCCTTTTGTTCCCTCAGGTCATAGAATGTTATCCCATTTTGCAAGGCATAGTCCCGAATTGTATTACGGATCTGGTTATGGAGGTCGTCCATCAGCCAGCATTTTTCAACGGGAAGGATCTTGTCGAATGCCCCAGCGATATGGAATCCGACGGCATTCATATTGTCGAAGGTTGTGCCTGACTCCACTTCAGCCCGTGTGAGCCAACGCTTGTTGCTACATCCAAATTCCAATTTATTACGGTATTCCCAGATTTTCTTTGAGCCAAGGATGGGATGGAATTCTGGGAGACTAATTTTCCCAATCCTTGTCAGTTGGTCGAAAACCTGTTTCTGCTTAGCTTTTAACTGTTCTTGGTAAGGCAGGTGTTGCCACTTGCATCCTCCGCAGATGCCAAAATGACTGCATTTTGGCTGCTCACGAATCTCGCTATAATGAATAAACCTAACCACTTCGGCTTCGCAGTAGTGATGCCTTTTCTTGCGTACCTGAAGGTCAACAATGTCACCAGGCACAGTATAAGGGACGAAGACGACCATGTCGTCAACTCGTGCCAATGACTTGCCTTCGGCAGCTACATCCGTAATGGTTACATTCTCTAAAAGAGGTAAAGGCTTGTGCTTTCTTGTCATATCTTTCAGAATTTATTTGCAAAGTTACTGTAAATCATCAGAAGAACAAAATAAACGCTTCGTTTTTTCTTTTTCTTTGAGAGACCAAGCTATTGTTTGTGTCCAACATTAATGATGATAATCGTGCTTGTCATCCATTTTATTCATTTCTTGATAGAGATGAAAGATTGGAAAGGATGGCGTGGGCAGTAAAAGGAAGCCGTTTTCTTGTTCATGGTATTTCCTGTTATCGCTAACATCAAGAAATGTAAACTCGACTTTGCAATTTTCTGTATAATTGTTTGGGAATTAGCGAGAATTCCATTACTTTTGCATGAAGAAGAAATAAATATAAAAAGTAAATAAAAGCTAAAACATTTGATATCTATTCGACTATGAGTGAAAAGAGAGTTTACCTCTTCGGAAATGGTAGTGCCGAAGGAAATGCTAAAATGCGTGAGGAACTTGGTGGAAAGGGAGCCAATCTTGCCGAGATGAATTTGATCGGTGTACCTGTTCCTCCAGGCTTTACGATCACTACTGCCTGCTGTAATGAATATTATAAGGTGGGACAGCAAAAGATTATGGAAATATTGAATGACGATGTCACCAAGGCAGTCAAGCATATTGAGACATTGATGAATTCAAGGTTTGGAGATCCAGCGAATCCGCTACTTGTCAGTGTTCGTTCTGGTGCCCGTGCTTCTATGCCAGGCATGATGGACACGATCTTGAACTTGGGACTGAATGATGAGGTTGCCGAGGGAATGGTGGCAAAGACCCATAATCCGCATTTTGTCTATGACAGTTATCGTCGCTTCGTACAGATGTATGGAGATGTTGTCCTGGAAATGAAGCCGGAAAATAAAGAGGATATTGATCCCTTTGAGGAAATTATCCAAAAGGTAAAGGACCAGCGGGGCGTCAAATTGGATAAAGATCTGAATGTGGATGAACTGAAACAGTTGGTAAGGCTTTTTAAGGAGGCTATCAAGGAACGTACTGGAAAGGAATTTCCGACAGATCCTGTTGAGCAACTGTGGGGTGCCATTTGTGCCGTGTTCCGTAGTTGGATGAACGAACGTGCTATTCTTTATCGTAAGATGGAAGGTATTCCTGATGAGTGGGGCACAGCGGTTAGCGTCATGGCGATGGTATTTGGAAATATGGGAGAAACATCCGCTACGGGCGTGTGCTTCAGCCGGGATGCTGCCACGGGAGAGAACGTCTTCAATGGGGAGTACCTGGTCAATGCACAAGGGGAGGATGTCGTAGCTGGAATCCGTACACCACAGCAAATTACGAAATTGGGATCACAGCGTTGGGCACAACGGATCGGAATCTCAGAGGAAGAACGTGTTGCCAAGTACCCTTCCATGGAAGAGGCCATGCCGGAGATCTATCGGCAGCTTGACAGTATTCAGAATGCCTTGGAGGATCACTATCGTGATATGCAAGACATGGAGTTTACCGTTCAGGAAGGGAAGCTTTGGTTCCTCCAGACCCGTAATGGCAAGCGTACAGGTACGGCTATGGTGAAGATCGCTATGGATTTGCTCCACGAGGGTAAGATCGATGAGAAAACAGCTATTATGCGTTGTGAGCCTCAGAAACTGGATGAACTGCTTCACCCCGTGTTTGATAAGATTGCCTTGCAAAATGCCAAAATGATCACGCAAGGTCTTCCTGCCTCCCCAGGAGCTGCTTGTGGTCAGATCGTCTTCCATGCTGACGATGCAGAGGAGTGGCATAAGGATGGGCATAAGGTGGTTATGGTCCGTATAGAGACCAGTCCCGAGGACTTGGCGGGCATGAGTGCAGCCGAAGGCATTCTGACTGCCCGCGGTGGCATGACCTCACACGCAGCTGTTGTGGCCCGCGGTATGGGAAAATGCTGTGTCAGTGGAGCTGGTGGCATTAACGTTGACTATAAAACGAAGACGGTGGAAATTGATGGGGCACTCTATAAGGAAGGCGATTATATTTCCCTGAACGGTTCAACAGGTAAAGTTTATGCCGGCGAGATCCCTACGAAGGCTGCTGAATTGAGTGGGGATTTCAAAGAGTTGATGGATCTTTGCGACAAATATACAAAGATGCAAGTCCGTACCAACGCTGACACTCCGCATGATGCAGAGGTGGCACGTGCCTTTGGAGCTAAGGGTATTGGCTTGACACGGACAGAACACATGTTCTTTGACGACAAGAAGATTATCGCGATGCGGGAAATGATCTTGGCTGATTCTACAGAGGATCGGGAGCGGGCACTTGCCAAGTTGCTGCCTTACCAGAAGGCAGACTTCAAGGGTATCCTTGAGGCTATGGATGGACTGCCTGTGAATATCCGATTGTTGGATCCTCCTTTGCATGAGTTCGTCCCCAAGGACGAGAAAGGCCAGAAGATCATGGCTGAGCAGATGGGGGTCCCTGTTGAGAAGATCAGGCAGCGTGTTGCCTCCCTTGCCGAAAACAACCCTATGTTAGGTCATAGAGGATGTCGCTTAGGCATTACTTTCCCGGAGATTACTGCCATGCAGACCCGTGCGATTCTGAGTGCTGCTTGTGAGTTGAAGAAGGAGGGGAAAGACCCGAAACCAGAGATTATGGTTCCTCTTATTGGCACAGTCATGGAGTTCCGCCAGCAGAAAGCTGTCATTCTCAAGGCAGCTCGGAAAGTATTTGAGGAATATGGGGTTAAGATAGACTTTGAGATCGGAACGATGATAGAGATCCCACGTGCTGCTTTGACTGCCGATAAGATTGCGTCAGAGGCTCAGTATTTCTCGTTTGGTACCAATGACTTGACGCAGATGACGTTTGGCTATTCACGCGATGATATAGCAAGTTTCCTTCCTGTCTATCTTGAAAAGAAAATCTTGAAGGTAGACCCCTTCCAAGTCTTAGATCAAGAAGGTGTTGGTCAACTGGTAAAAATGGCAGTCGACAAGGGGCGTGCCGTTCGCCCGAACTTACGTACAGGTATCTGCGGTGAGCATGGAGGCGAGCCCACTTCCGTGAAGTTCTGTGCGAGGATTGGATTGGATTATGCGTCATGTTCTCCATTCCGTGTACCTATCGCACGGTTGGCTGCCGCGCAGGCTGCAGTAGAGGAATAATCCTTAAATTTTGAAAGCATAGTAAGAGGGTGCATCCGTGCATCCTCTTTTTTGTATTATTTATCAAACTAAGATATCCAAAGGCCTTCCACGCAGGTTCCTTTTCCTGAACAATTTTATATCTCATAGTGATTTTTTTGTGAAAAGGCTGACAGGTTGTCAACCCCCAGTGTTTATCGGGCTTGCAACCTGTTTTTAGGTTGACAAAGGTTGACAAAGGTTGACAGCTGTCACTTGTCATTTATGCTGCCTTTATGCCCTACGAAAAGCAGAAATCCTTGTGTAGGCAGGTTGAATGTCCTTATAAGTCTGTATGTGATGACATAGCTTCTTTGATCCCTTCAATGCTATTTCTGAAATGGATGCCAAAATTACCGATCAGAGAGCAATCCATTGTCAGGTTCCTATCTTGATTGGAGAACCTCTCTTCATCAGGCAAAATCCAGCGAGAGGGATCCTTGAGTCCCATGATCTTCGCTATGCTCAAATGGAGTTCATAGCTATTTAATGAATTGTCGCTTCCAAAGTTATAAATGCCTCCAGGCAGAGACAGTACCTTTTCCATATTCCTAACGACCTCCCAGGCATATGTGACCCCTCGAAATTCATGCGTGGCAGCATGGATGACAGATCCTTCGTTGTATGCTTTTTGCAGGTTTGCCAGTATGTTGCTGTTCTGCTTCATGCGACACTTTGGCAAATCGTACATCCAAGTTAGGCGTAATCCTATTGAATCAGGAAGATTCTGTTGTGCTCTTTGCTCAGCCTCCAATTTGTGCCGGCCATAGACGTTGACAGGTCGAAGTATTTCCTCTTCTTTGAGCGGATCCAGTATTGGCGTACCGTTATACACTTGGTCGCTGGACATAAATATCAGTTTTGAACCCATTAATTTGCAAGCCTTGGCAATGCTTACCGTTCCCTGTACATTCACCTGATTGGATTCTTCGGAATGTTGCTCACAATACCATGTGTTGCTCAGTGCAGCACAATGGATGACAACCTCAGGGCGGTGTTCCTCAAAGTATGCTTTGACGGACTCTTCACGGCAGACATTCAGCTCGTTATGTGTTGGTAGTAACAGGTCATAGTTGTCTCCGTAGTAGGAAGCCAACCGGCTGCCAAGAAACCCGTTGCTACCTGTAATCAATATCTTCATCTTCATATTTGTTCTATCTACTTCTCACGACTCAGTCATGTCACAGTTTTGGCATAATTAAGCGTCGCGTATTCAAGTCGCTCATCCAACGACCGGCAGGGCAAAAATACAAATATAATCTGAGAGCTTTACACTTGATGGAGGAATATTTTCAATCATGGAGCAAATTTTTTGTGGATGATGGTACTCTAAACAAACTTTTCCAGAAGATTCTTTGCCTATCTCATGAAAAAAGAGTAATATTGCAAAGTTAAATAGAATTTAGATGAAGAATAACCGTTTGTATATGCTCCTGTTGATGAGCATCTTCCTATTGTCTCTCAATGCGAAGCCGATGCGTGAGCTATGGCAATCGATGCCAGATGCGATGATCCCTTATCTCACGAAAAATCAGCGAATAGAATTGGTTGATTTCATGGATATGAAGGTGAAGGCGGATGTCAAGAACCAATTTGGCGAGGAGACAGTAATGGATACGTTGACTGCAGATTTCGCGTCTGTGCGGTTGAATGCCTCTTCTATGATGCAGTTACGCTTGATGCCCGTCCCTGATCAAGATTCTATTATATGTATGGTGCGGTCAGTACTGGGACCTGTGGCAGAGAGTGAGGTACTTTTTTATGATCAGAACTGGAACAGGATAGGAGAGCAATCCCTCTCGGCCTATGAGGAACTGCTGATTCAAAAGCCAGACACCATGTCTCAGCAGCGCTTTGAGGAACTGAAAGCCATGCTTCATCCTGCACTAATCAAGGCAGCCTTGTCTATCAATGACAATACCCTCACTTTGGATATGGAAGCACCCATCCTTTTTAAGGATGAAAAAGTGCAAATAAAATCAATTATAATGCAAAGGAAACTTAATTGGGACGGAAAATCTTTTAATTAATGTTAGAAAATCGCGTAAAGATATAGAAAACATTTGGAGGTTACGATTTTATTCGTACCTTTGCATCGTGTTTTTCATGGTATTAGATTATTAAGGTTAAGAAAGATTGGTTGTCGTGAGACAATCAATTTTTTTTTGTGCTGATCTGATCCCTCTTCAAGGCTTCTGGAAAATAGCTGTTTCGAGAAAAAAAAGTAGTTCCCGATACTTCGTATCGAATAATTTAAGTATCTTTGCAACAAATTATAGTACGGATATGAATTTGAAAGTTCGCTTAACCTTGATGAACTTCCTCGAGTTTGCTGTTTGGGGAGCTTATCTTACTTGTATGGGGCTTTACCTGGGAACCGCCGGTCTTGGTGCACAGATTTCCTGGTTTTACGCCATCCAAGGTATCGTCTCTATCTTTATGCCTACCTTGATGGGCATTGTTGCTGATAAATATGTACAGCCACAGCGCTTGTTGGGCATTTGCCATCTATTGGCGGGACTCTTTATGCTCGCTTGCTGTTATCTGGGATACCGAGCTGGGTTTGGGAAGGAACTTCCAGATAAAGGGTTGTTTATAGCCATGTATACGTTGAGTGTGGCTTTTTACATGCCAACTCTTGCCTTATCCAATACGACAGCATTCACGATTCTCAAGACTCATGGAATGGATACGGTTACAGATTTCCCACCGATCCGTGTGTTTGGAACAGTTGGATTCATTGCCACAATGTGGTTTGTGAACTGCGCAACGTGGGAGAATGGCACTTTCTTTTTCACATTTGCCCAGAATGCCCATAAGTTTCAGTATACTTACCTCCAGTTCTTTGTGTCTGGTTTGCTAAGCATCTTATTGTTCTTTTATTGCTTTACCTTACCATCCTGCCGACTGGTCAGTGATAAGAAGCAAAAGAAAACGCTTGCGGAGACATTCGGGTTGGACGCATTCAAGCTCTTTAAGAGCAAGCGGATGGCATTGTTCTTCATCTTCTCGGCCCTGTTAGGGATGTCTTTGCAGGTAACGAATGGCTATGCAGGACCTTTCATCACCAGCTTCAAAGGGAGCACAGATCCCTTGATCGCTTCTTCGTTTGCAGCTAATAACGCTACGTTGCTCACGTCCCTTTCGCAGGTGAGTGAGGCGTTGTGCATCCTGATGATCCCCTTCTTCCTCAAGCGTTATGGGATCAAGGGCGTCATGTTGATTTCTATGTTTGCATGGGTATTGCGCTTTGGATTCTTTGGCGTAGGCAACCCAACCATGCCAGGCGTTCTGTTTTTCATACTTTCATGTATCGTGTATGGTGTTGCCTTTGATTTCTTCAATGTCTCAGGTGGAATCTTTGTGGACCAGGAATGTGATCCTTCGGTGAAGGCTTCTGCTCAAGGCTTGTTTATGTTGATGACCAATGGCATTGGAGCTACCATCGGAACGTTAGCTGCGGGTGAGGTCGTCAATCATTTCTGCAAATGGCAAAATGGATACCTCTTGGGTGATTGGCGTTCTTGCTGGTTTATCTTTGCATCCTTTGCCGTGGTGGTTGGCATTGCCTTTGCTTTGGTATTCCGTTCAAAGAAAGAGGAAAAGGCAGGATGAACAAAGTACGATTGAAATTTAAATGGGCCACGGAAATCTTAGGGACGGAGAATATCGGTCTGCTGATTCTGACTGACGAGCTTGAGCAGCGGCAGTTGACGGTTCCTTGCGACCGAAATATGATGTATCAGTTCTCCGTGCGGATGAGCCATCTTCCCATCGCGGACAGGATGATACCAGAGGTATTGTGGGAGGTTATCAGCACCCAGACCGACCTGAAGTTTGAAATCTTCATTAACGACCTGATTGATGGGCAGTACCGTGCCATGCTTTATAATACCGAGACCTTGGTTCCTATTGCCATGCGTGCAAGCGATGCCGTCCTCTTGGCATTCATCAGCAAGACGATTCCCCTCTATATTGAAGAAGGACTGTTTCGGAGGCAGAGCGTGGAATATCACAAAGAGGCAACAGGGGTATCCATACCCCTTAATACCATCAGTGATGAGATGTTGCAAAATGCCCTTCAAAAGGCAGTGGAAGAAGAAAAATATGAACTGGCTTCTCACCTGAGGGATGAGATCAACCGGAGAAAAAACAATAAAGGATGAAGGAGACAAGATTTTTTTATGTACCTGATGCGGTCCATCAAGTGGAGCTGCCTGTTGAGGAAGCTATGCACGCCTTGCGTGTGCTGCGTCTGAAGAGTGGAGATGAAATGTTCCTGATGGATGGGAAAGGTAGCTTCTATCGGGCAGAGGTGACTTTGGCAGCAACGAAAAGGTGCCTATATCAGATTAAGGAGGTGTTGCCTCAGGAAAAGACATGGAGGGGAAGGATCCACCTTGCCATCGCCCCTACGAAGATGATGGACAGGATTGAGTGGATGGTTGAGAAAGCAACTGAGATCGGATTCGATGATATATCCTTCCTCAACTGCAAGTTCTCGGAGCGGAAGGTCATGCGGACAGTCCGCTTGGAAAAAATCATTGTCTCTGCCGTGAAGCAGAGTCGGAAGTCATGGAAACCCGTGATCCATCCGATGTCGAGCTTCAAGGACTTTATCGCCCGACCTTGTCCGGGGAGGAAGTTCATTGCCCATTGCTATGATGAAATCAGCCGGAAGGATTTGTTCTCTGAATTGCAGCAGGTCCCTGTTGACGAGGATGTCACGATCGTTGTGGGTCCAGAGGGCGATTTTTCTATCGATGAGGTGCAATGGGCTGTTAACCAGGGTTATGAATCCATTACCTTGGGGAGCAGTCGGTTGCGGACAGAAACTGCAGGACTGGCTGCCGTGATGATGGCTCAATTGGTAAAAAGAATACAAGAATGAGAAAACAACATGTTTTTGGATTAGTCTTCGCAGTATGTGTCTTACTGCTTTCTTCTTGTTCGGACAAGGATTACCTGAACGCGATTCCTGGTGAGAGCACTGCGCTTATATCCATGGATATGCAGAAGTTGAGTGGCACGAATAGCCAAGCCTTACTGAAGGCGATGCTCCATGTGTCCAATGTGGACCAATGCGGTCTTGACCTGAGTGAGAAACTTTTCTTGTTTGAGTCGCCAGAAGGTGATCTCGGACTCTGTGCCAAGGTGAAAGACGAGGATGATTTGGAGAATTTGTTCGATGATCTGTCACAGGAAGGCCTCTGCCAGAAACCAGTCGAGCGACGGGGATATCAATTTACGCTGCTGAAAGGGACTTGGGCTGTAGGATTTTCAGACAAAGCCTTGTTGGTGATGGGCCCCACTACGGCTTCTGGTTTCGCAGGACTATCCAATAAGATGGCGAAATATTTGAGTGAGGATGAAGAAGATGGCATCAAGGGAACACCTATCTTTGATCGCCTGGATTCCTTGGATGCCCCCATGGCCATGGTGACGCAGGTCCAGGCTCTTCCAGAGAAGTTCATTGCCCCATTCACCCTTGGCGCTCCCAAAGATGCGGATCCTTCTCAGGTGTACATTGCTGCTGATATGACGGTTGAGAAAGGGGTGCTGACGATCCATGGAGAGACCTTTTCCTTTCAGCAGAAAATAGATGCGTCCTTAAAGCGTGCGGAGAGGACCTATCGACCGATACAGGGAAAGTATCTCACGGCAATGCCTCATGCAGCGTTGTTAGGTTGGTTCATGAATGTTGAAGGTTCGCAATTCATAAAGATCCTGCAGAGCAATAAGTCCATGGTGGCTTTATTGGCAGGCATCAATGCTGCGGTGGACATGGATAATATCATCCGCAGTGTGAAGGGTGACATGGCCATTGTCATGCCAGCCTACAGTGACAATAGCTTGAGCATGTCGATGGCGGCTCAGTTGGGTAACAGTAGTTGGATCGAGGATGTAAGCTATTGGAAACAATCCTGTCCGGAAGGAGGAACAATCGTGGATTGGGGAAAGAACGCCTGGCATTATACGGATGGGAAGACCAGTTTCTACTTTGGCGTCTCTCCCGACCTGCAGTTCTTTAGTGGGAGTTCAGAAGAGGAAGCACGCCGGTCGATCGTTCCTTTACCAGCTGGGGCAGCGATTCCCTCTACTTTGCAAAAACAGTTTATTGGCAAGAAGATGGTGATGTATATCAACCTGAATGCCATGCAAGGAGGAAGCCACTCGGCAGTGAATGCCGTCACGGGCATGTTGAAGCCTCTCTTCGGTGATATCCATTCAATCGTGTATATATTAAAGTAAATGAATACAATACAATTGCATTCCGTACTTCCGCAGGTGTTTGCCCAGCGCGACGACCTCCAATCGGAAGTATGGAAACAAGAGGTGACCTTTGAAAAGGGACATCTCTATCTTGTTTTAGCCGATAGTGGCAAAGGTAAGAGTACCTTTTGTAGTTATGTGATCGGCTACCGTCATGACTACAGCGGCAGCGTGACCTTCGATGACAAGAATACCGCTGATTTTCGTGTTCGCGACTGGGTGGACATGCGCAAACGGCATTTGAGCCATTTGTTTCAGGAACTTCGCTTGTTCCCTGAGCTGACAGCTTGGGAGAATGTGGCGATTAAAAACAACCTGACAGGTTTCAAAAGCCGTCAGGAGATCGAGACTTGGTTTGAGATGTTAGGGATCGCAGATAAGCTGGATGCCAAGATTGGGCGGATGTCCTTTGGGCAGCAACAGCGTGTGGCGATGATCCGCTCTCTCGTCCAGCCCTTCGACTTTATCCTTGCCGATGAACCCATCAGCCATTTGGATGACACCAATTCCATTATTATGGGTGAGATCATGATGGAAGAGGCAAGAAGACAGGGTGCTGGCGTGATTGTCACAAGCATTGGAAAACATATGGACCTTCCTTACGAAAGGGTTTATCATCTATAACAGGTTTTTACGTAAAGAGAAAAGAAGATCATGAATCTCGTTTGGAAATTACTTCGTCAGCATATCAGCGTGCCACAGTTCGCCGGTTTCTTTTTTGCCAATCTGTTTGGCATGCTTATTGTCCTGTTGGGCTTCCAGTTTTATCGTGATGTTGTCCCTGTCTTCACGCAGGGGGATAGCTTCATGAAGGCGGATTACCTGATTGTCAGTAAGAAGATAGGGACCGCCAGCACGATTTCAGGGCGTTCCAATACCTTCAACAATTCGGAAATTGACGATCTCGGCGACCAGCCTTTCGCCAAGAACGTAGGGAAATTTACTTCAGCAGAGTATAAGATAGAGGCAAACATGGGGATCAATGGCACCAATGTATTGAACTCAGAGATCCCTATTGAGAGCGTTCCTGATGCTTTCGTGGATGCTCCCTTGAAAGACTGGCATTTCAACGCTGGTGACCATGTGGTGCCCATTATCCTTCCGCGTACCTATATTACTATGTACAACTTTGGATTTGCCCAGAGCCATTCCCTTCCGAAGATTAGCGATGGGTTGATGGGCATGATCGATTTTACCTTGTTCCTGCATGGCAATGGGCACAGAGCGCACCCAAGCCCTTTTCGAGAAGCGCACCGACCTGGGCGTG
>CAJLYG010000045.1 GCA_905210845.1 uncultured Prevotella sp. | reverse complement strand
GCGTTCTATATTTCCCGCAAGACACGACCAGCTGCTTCCACGGATGTGATATCCGACACGCTCATCAGTCGTCTGCCATGAACTTCACGCAAGTCACATTGCTTGACATGGTGCGAGGCATAGTCTAACACCCTATCAAAGACCTTACTTTGATAATAGGCACTATCGGGATTACTAACAAACTGCATGTTCATCCTGCCCTGCCTGAGCATGATCTTCTCGCAGCCCAGGCGCTTTCCCAAGCGCCGCAGTGCAACAACTTGCATCAATTCCTCTCCTTCCTTGGGAACGGGTCCGAACCGGTCGACCAAACGCTTGCGGTAAGCTTCTAAATCCTCATCTGTCGTAATATTATCCAACTCCCGATACAATAGCATCCGTTCACTACTGCCGGGGACATAATGATCCGGGAAGTACATTTCCAGATCACTCTCGATGGCACAATCTTCCACGAACTCCTCTCCCGAGATATCTTTCCCTTGGGCAATATCCTCAGCATAGATATCCTGAAACTCATCGTTCTTCAATTCCGTAACAGCCTGACTCAGGATTTTCTGATAGGTTTCATAGCCCAAGTCTTCCATGAATCCACTTTGCTCTGCGCCCAACAGATTACCTGCCCCACGGATATCCAAGTCTTGCATGGCGAGATTGAACCCACTTCCTAACTCAGAGAAATTCTCCAAAGCCTCCAATCGGCGACGAGCTTCCGTTGTCAGGACGCTCTTCGGAGGTGCTAGCAGATAGCAGAATGCCTTGCGGTTACTGCGCCCTACCCGCCCCCGCATCTGATGAAGGTCGGACAACCCAAACCGATGGGCATCATTGATGATAATCGTATTGGCATTTGGGATGTCAATACCGTTTTCCACGATCGTCGTAGAGAGCAGTACATCATAGTCGTAGTTCATGAAACCGATGATGATCTTCTCTAACTCCTCCGGCTGCATCTGCCCATGACCAATGGCCACGCGACAGTCGGGGACATACTTATGTATCAAGTCAGCAATCTCGGGAAGGTTGGAGATCCTGTTATTGACAAAGAACACTTGTCCATTGCGACTCATCTCGAAATTGATGGCATCGGCTATGACCTCATGATGGTAGGTAGAGAGCTCAGTATGGATAGGATACCTATTAGGTGGCGGAGTGCGGATAATGCTCATATCCCTGGCTCCCATCAAGGAGAACTGCAAGGTACGGGGGATCGGGGTTGCCGACATCGTAAGGGTATCCACATTCGTCTTCATTTTCCGAAGCTTCTCTTTCGTAGACACACCGAACTTTTGCTCTTCGTCAATGATCAAGAGTCCAAGGTCATGCCATTTCACAGACTTGCCTATCAGTTTTTGTGTCCCGATAATGATATCGATCTTTCCCGAGGCCAAGTCGGCCATAACCGCCTTCGTCTCTTTTGCAGAACGAGCTCTTGTCAGATAATCCACTCTCACGGGGAAATCTTTCAGACGGTCATGAAATGTTTGGTAATGTTGGAAGGCAAGCACCGTGGTTGGCACTAAGACTGCCACTTGCTTCGAATCACAGGCTGCCTTAAAGGCTGCGCGAATAGCCACTTCTGTTTTCCCAAACCCCACATCTCCACAGACCAAGCGATCCATTGGGCGGGAGCTTTCCATATCTGCCTTTACATCCTGAGTGGCTTTCAACTGGTCTGGGGTATCTTCATAAAGAAAACTTGCCTCCAACTCATGCTGCATGTAGTTGTCAGCACTATACGCGAAACCTTTCTCATGTCGGCGGGTAGCATACAACCTGATCAGATCGCGCGCAATATCCTTGATCTTTTTCTTGGTCTTCTCCTTCAAGCGCTCCCAGGCTCCTGTGCCTAAGGTACTCAGTCGTGGGGCCTCACCCGCATCAACCCTTCTGTATTTACTGATTTTATACAGGGAATGGATAGAGACATCTACCTTATCATTATTCTGGTAGATAATCCGAATCATCTCCTGATAGGAATTACCCGTGGGGATACGCACTAATCCACCAAACTTTCCAATGCCGAAGTCAACATGGACAATATAGTCGCCTGGCTCCATCTCTTGCAATTCCTTCATGGTCAGCGCCATTTTCCCTGCCCTTGCAGAGTCGGAGCGTAGATTGTATTTATGGAATCTGTCGAAGATCTGATGGTCCGTGAAGAAGCACGCTTTCAGGTCGTGGTCAATATATCCTTCATGCAAGGTCTTGTCCACAGGTGCCAACTGGAGTGGAGTAGCATTCTCGCTCTTCGCATTCTCTGAAGAGACAATGTCTTGTAATCTTTCCTGTTGCTTCCTACTATCCGCTAAAATATAGAGCTGATAACCTTGCAGCTGGTAATCTTCCAACGAAGACCGTAACAGTTCAAAGTTTTTATGGAAGAGGGGCTGAGCGCTGATATGGAAATGCAATACTGTATAGGAGTTGACAGCACCCCGATCCTCCCTTTCCTTCACATTCTCACCTACGTTCGGACCATATTCAATACGGCGGAAAGAAGCGGCATCCGCCATCCATTCACTGGCACTCAACAACTGGCGGTCGCGTTGCATCTCTTCCAAGATTTGCTTTTGCTCCATTTCCGTAGCCCCTTCCATCCTTTCCTGGAGTGCTTGTTGCGAGAAGCCTTCTTGATAGATCTTGTCTATCGTATCATGGATATAAGCATAATCTTTCATCACCAAGAGAGAATCTTCCGGGAGAAAATGCAGGAATCCCATTTTCCCAGAGGACAAGGCCGCCAGTTCTGGTACGATCTCAATGGTCGTTTTCTTGTCCTTAGATAGCTGGTCCTGAACTTCGAAGGTACGTATCGTGTCTATCTCATCGCCAAAGAAATCGATACGATAAGGGTATTCACATGAATAAGAATAGACATCCAAGATGCTGCCACGGACTGCAAATTGTCCGGGCTCATAGACATAGTCCACTTCATGAAAGCCATACGAACGTAAGGTCTTTTCCACGTCCATGACATCAATTTGCTGCCCCGTCTTTAATTGTAGGATACGGTCGTCCAACTGCTTCTTCGAGACGACTAATTCCGACAAGGCTTCCGGGCAGGAAACAATATAAGTGGTCTTTCCTATTCCCTCCCCCAATGTGCCCAAACGGGCCAAGACCTCTGTCCGAAGGATTTCATTGGCAGCATCTCTCTGCCCATACTTAACGGCCCTGCGGAAGGAGGATGGGAAGAAAAGGACATTGTCCGTACCCATGACCTGCGTCAGGTCATGGTAGAAATATCCAGCCTCATCAGCATCCTGAAGGATGAAAAGAATCGTATGGCTACTTTTCTCTGCCAAGCCTGCAAAGACCATGGATGTTGCAGAGCAAGCAAGCCCCTGCAAGAAAACAGCTCTGACTGACTTATTTTCCAGTGCACGGTTGAGCGCTCCCACAAGTGGTGACGCCCCATAAAGGTGTTGAATTTTCTCTATATCCATTTATTCCTGTGGCAATGGAGGATACTTGCGGAACCAGCCATCCAGGCGAAGGCGCATCACGCCAAAGAAAGCCTCTCCAAAAATACCTCCACTCATCTTGCTGGTACCCTCCCTTCTGTTGACGAAAATAACGGGTACCTCTTTTATCCTGAATCCGATCTTATACGCCGTGTACTTCATTTCAATCTGGAAGCCATATCCCTTGAACCTGATCTGGTCCAAAGGTATCGTCTGCAAGACACGACGCTTATAGCACACAAATCCTGCTGTTGTGTCATGCACCTTGAATCCCGTCACGAAACGCACATACTGGGAAGCAAAGAAACTCATGAGGACCCTGCCAATAGGCCAGTTGACCACGTTAACGCCACTGACGTACCTCGAGCCAATCGCCAAATCATTCCCCTCATCATGACAAGCCGCATAGAGACGGGGCAGGTCGTGAGGGTCATGACTGAAATCAGCGTCCATCTCGAACACATAATCATAATCATGTGACAAAGACCACTTGAATCCTGTAATATAAGCAGTACCCAAGCCTTGCTTGCCAGAACGCTCTATGAGAAAGAGCCGATCGGCAAACTCCGTGTCCATCAGATGGTGGACGATGGATGCCGTGCCATCAGGACTTCCGTCATCAATAACGAGAACATGAAAGCTCTTCTCAAGCGAGAACACCGCACGGATGATCTTCTCGATATTTTCTTTCTCATTATAGGTAGGAATGATTACAATACTGTCACTCGGATTCATAGTTGTTTAAAATGTTTATGTTCTTTATCGGTGCAAAGATAATGCAATTCAAGAGAAATTCAAAATAAATGAAGGACATTTTATTGGTCTGGATTCTCCACAAAGCCCTGATATTCCTCATCTAAGGCTGACATGACAGCCTTATAGCTCTCATTCTGCAAATACTTGATGTTCTCAGTTCCCTGACCAATTGGGAGGATGGGACGATGGATGGTCAGGCGCATCGGATGCCATAGCACCCACTTCCAGTCACGGGTACGTGGCATGACATTGAAAGATCCATTGATGGTCAGGGGGACCACCGGCAACTTCAGTTCATCCGCAAGCATGAAAGCCCCTCTTCTGAACACTCCCATGTGACCTGTAAAAGTCCTTGAGCCTTCGGGAAAGACCATGACAGACATCCCATGTTTCAAGGTCTTACGGGCTTCATCATAGGTTTTCCGAATCTTGCTCGGACCGCTCTTATCCACAAATATCTGATGGGAAGCCTCACAAGCCAGTCCCACAAATGGGATCTTCCTCAGTCCACTCTTCATCATCCATTTGAAATTACGGTTCAGGAAGCCATAGATCAGGAATATATCAAAGGCTCCTTGATGATTGCTGACAAAGACATAAGATTGTTTCTCGTCAAGGTTCTCCCTTCCTTCCACCTTTACGGGAAGCAAAAAGACACGGACGATCAACTTAGACCACCACTTTCCGGGATAGTAGCCCCAAAAATGCCCATTCCCAAGGAGACATCCGATGGTCACGAATGTCCCCGTCAAAATGGTATAGACAATGGTGATAGGGTAAGCGATGCAAAGGCAGTAAAAGCGATATAAGTATTTCATGCTATTTTAAATGATGTAAAGTAAGAACAACAATTTCCGGACTGACCCCAAAGCGGAAGGGCACAAAGCCTCCAATGCCTGCCGTGACATAGAGTTGGCGATGTCCTGAGAGATATAATCCATCATCTTCCTGATAGGTAAGACGAGTCAGTCGCATTCCAAACAAACTGAATTGACCGCCATGTGTATGCCCGCTTAAGGTCAGTTGCACATGACTGCCCGGCAAGATATGCCTATCCCATGCCGAGGGATCATGCTGCAACATGATCACATAGGCATCCTGGCCCACTCCTTGCAAAGTCTTTTTAAGATCTGCCTTTGCAGGAAATGGCTTCCGCCCATCATTCTCCTCACCTGCAATGACGATGGAATCTTTCCCCCGGTAGATCGTACGATGCTCGTTCCGCAACAAGGTCCAACCACACTGGATCTCCCTGGATATGGTTTCCCTTTCATTCCTTGCCCTCTGGATAGGATCCTTTTTCCGGATGTACATGCTATAGTCATGATTGCCTAAGACAGAGAACACCCCATCCTTGGCATGTAACCTGCTCAAGATGCCTTGGACGGGACGGATCTCGCGGGGCTGCATGTTTTGCAGGTCACCGGCAAAGCAAATCATGTCACCTTTTTGGGCATTGATACTGTCGATATCTCTGGCAAGGATTTTCTTCCATGACCCCGTGTAAGTACCTACATGGGCATCAGAAAACAGCACGACTTTATAGTTGTCGAAGGCTGCTGGCAACTCCTTTGCATAGATGTCAACATGTTTCACTGCCAACTGATGCCATCCTATCGTACATCCATAGATGACGATATAATATTGGAAAAGGCACAAGACAATGGCTACATAGTTGCCCCAATTGGTATGGGTATGATGGTATCTACAATGTTGCCACCCTAAAAAGGAACAGAAAGCAAAGATTGCCTTCGGGATGACCAACAAGCCGACCAACAAAAGATAGACATTCAACCAAGTCAGATCGTCCGGGGCAAAGTTACGAATAGAGGTAAGTCCGATGGTATAGGCCATCATACAGAGACCGGGTACCCACCACAGTATCCTTTTCCACCATGAGGAATGCACATAGTGACGCCAATAGCGCGTATAGAAATAAAAATCTGGCAACGCTATGGCAAAGATAATGGGTATGAATATTCGTGCAACCATGTATGACCCTTTATTTTAAGAGACTGGACTCCAAGAAACGACGCATCAATTCGACAGGAACTCCCCGTCTGCGAGCATAATCCTTTAATTGGTCCTCCCCTATTTTCCCTAAATTAAAATAGACTGCCTTCGGATGGGCGAACATCAATCCTGATACACTTGCATGGGGAGACATCATGCCACTCTCCGTCAGTCGGATACCGATCTTGTCCATACCGATCAAGTCAGCGATGACAAAATTCACGCTTGTGTCCGGCAAAGAGGGATAGCCGATCGCCGGACGTATTCCTTGGTAATTCTCCTTCAATAGATCCTCTACGCTGAGATGCTCATCCGGTGCATATCCCCAATAGGTTGTCCTTACCTCTTGGTGCATCTTTTCGGCAGTAGCTTCCGCCAAGCGATCCGCCAAGGTCTGCGATAACATCCTGCGATAGGCATCCTCTTTATTTTCCTTTTCCATCGCCGCGTCTACCGTCGTGGCAAATATGCCGACCTTATCTGGGATTCCGGAAGAAAGAGGACGTACGAAATCAGACAGGCATAAGTCTGGCTTTCCGTCAGGTTTCATTTTCTGCTGTCTCAACATAGGCAACCTAACCCGCCCAATCAAGATGTCATCCCCATCACTATTGGCATCAAAGATGCCAAAACGGGCATGAGTATGGTACCGTTTGTCAAAATCATCTAACATCGCCATGGCATCTGCCCGTAATCGGTCTTTCTCCGATTGCGGTTTGCCAGTCAATGCCCAGGCGTGAAAGAAATACAGCCAATTGATATAAGGCACTAATTGATGGATGGAATAGTCGAGTTGATCAATCATCTGAACAATATTTGCTCCCCACGATAAAGAGAATCGAAATGACCTTCATCATAGACAAGATGACCATTGCAGAAGGTCTGTTTTACTTGCCAATTAAAACGATGTCCTGTCAAAGGGCTCCATTTGCACTTACTTTGTATCACATCCTTCGTCACCTTCCATGGCGTATTAGGCTTGACGACAGTGATGTCGGCCTTAAGGCCCGGTTGCAAATAGCCACGATCCCTGATCTCGAACAGAGATGCCGGGTTATGGCACATCAGGGCGACGAGGCGTGTCATCGTGAGAACGCCCTCATCGACAAGCTCTAACATAACGGGAAGGGAGAACTGGATCATGGGCATTCCTGAAGCCGCCCGGGCGCAACCGCCTTGCTTTTCTTTCCATTGATGAGGCGCATGGTCTGTTGCCACTGTCGTAATCCTTCCATCTTCCAATGCGGCTCTCAATTCCTCCCGGTCAGATAATGTTTTCACGGCAGGGTTGCATTTAATGAGTGCCCCTTGGGTGGCATAATCCTGGTCGGAGAAATATAAGTGACTGATCACTGCCTCTGCCGTGATGTTCTCATCTTTATTGAACAAGTCCAATTCCTTTGCCGTTGACACATGGGCTATATGTAATCTCGTCCCATAGGTTTTTGCCAAAGCGATTGCCAAAGCACTGGACGCATAGCAAGCCTCCTCACTTCGGATGATCGGATGGTACTTGATCGCCGGGTCATCTCCCTTGCGTGCCTTGACCTGTGCCATGTTACGGTTGATGATGTCCGTATCCTCACAATGTGTCATCAAAGGAAATCCCAATTGATGAGCGGTCTCGAAGATCATCAGCAAAGCACCGTACCTGTTGACCAACATGTTTCCTGTACTGGCTCCCATGAACAGCTTGATACCGGGAACCAGATGGGGATCCAGTTCCTGAAACAACGGCACATTGTCATTCGTAGCGCCAAAGAAAAAACTGTAATTGACATGGCTCTCTTGCTTTCCTCTTTCCCACTTATCCCGCAGGGCTTCCAATGTCGTGGTTTGAGGAATGGTATTGGGCATGTCGAAGAACGTGGTGACGCCTCCATAGGCAGCAGCCCTGCTCTCGCTATCGATGTCAGCCTTAGACGTCAAGCCTGGCTCCCGGAAATGAACATGCTCATCGATCACTCCCGGTAAGACGAAGCACCCCGTGGCATCTACTTTTTTCTCGTAGTTTCCACGGGGAGCGCTTTTTCCTTCTATGATGTCAGAAATGCGGTCGCCTTCAATGATGACAGAGCCTTCATAGACCCTTCCTTCATTTACGATTCTCCCGCCATAGACAAGTGTTGTCATTCTTTCTTATTATTGTCTCCCTGTTGTCCAGGCTGAGCCAGCTCATTGGGTGTTGGCGCTGGCTGTACTTGCTGCGGGTCCACGCCTCCAGCGGGTGCTGCCGTAGGAGGAGCAGGGGTATCCTTCATCCCGTTCATGATCTGTTGGTTCTCCTGAGCCTTCTGATAATAGTCCTTCACATAAGGATCATTCTTGAATTTATCAGTAGCCTTACTCATGATATCCTCGATCCATGGCGTGAGCTGCGGGTATTCATCCGTACAGGTCACCATGAAGAAGATGCCTGGCCCTAATACATTATCGAAGTTATCGCATACGAAGCTGGTCACCAACTCATCCTCTTGCTGGGAAAGCCTTGCGGCTTGCGCATTCAGATGATTGTTCACCGCATCCATATTCTTGCCATTCATAATGGCCTGGTCATGGATATGGACGAGATCAGCCTCTTGGTTCTTCAATTGATTGTACTTATTGAAGAACTTAAAGAGCTTGTCATTCAGCGGGGTTCCACTGACGATCTGCTGTGTATTATCGATCTTTATCGTGATATCGCCGCTCTCTAAGACTAACGGAAGCACGCTCTCGTCATCCATGAAGATATTAGCCATCCTCACGGAATCCACGGAGCCCGCGAAATGGAACTGTCCATGGACGACATCACAGGAGTCTACGTTCTTGAAATCATTGTTTTTCAGCACTTTAAGGTATAGCATTCGTCCGTCCAAGGTTGATACGTTAGAAGAACCTTGGATATTGTAAGAGTTCACACATGATGTCAGGCACATCACTGATAGAAAAGCGTATAAGACTTTATTCATAAACCGTTCTCTTGTTCATCACACACAAAGATAATATGTATTATTGATGTGAAAAAAAATTTTGATGCAATTTAAATTAATTATACTCTCTTTTAATTATTTTTGGAGTATATCCGTGTTATCTTCTTTCTTTAGTTCACTACTGATTCGATGGGTCGTATAGCACTCCAAAAGACATGCGACCAACATCAGGATCACCCATTTATTGTAAATGTAAGTAAGATAATTCATATATCCATTCGGTCCTGACTCGTCGAACAAGGGGATCAGCAATCGATATGCTTGGTCGACCATCAGCAATCCGGAAAGAAGGAAGAGGATATTCGACAATGCCATGATCCTCCTCAGGCGCCTGATCGTGATATTACGACCGGAATACACTTGCATGGACTGCATGAGAGTAAACAGGATGGCTCCTATTAAAAATATCCAACAAAACACATTCTGATGCCACATAAACGCAAAACAACCTGCGCCAATCACCATCAATATGCCTCCTACCACGAACAGGATGCTTTGTAGTTTATTCAGTTGCCTCATCTTGATTATCATCTAGTGTTACATCGTCGCTCAAGATATAGATATCCTCGTTGTCAGCTTTCATGAAATAGCGTTCCCTGGCGATTTTCTCTATTGCCTTTGGATCCCGCTGAATATCATGCAACTTCTTCAGGTCCTCCTCGTGCTGGGAATTGTATCGCTTGATCTGATCCTTGAGATCGCTGATCTGCAATTCGTAGTCAATACGCTTACGAAAGCTGTTATCATCGATAAAACCAACGATCAGGACGCCAACCACCGTCACTATTAAATATTTATAGCGACAGATCAGATTCCATATCACAATGGGACGACGGTTCATAATTCTTTGTTTTGGCTGCAAAATTAAAAATAATAATTGATAATCTCGACTTTTTTTATTACTTTTGCAAGGATTTATTGAAAAATATATGGAAGATTACATCGTTTCTGCGAGGAAGTACCGTCCCATGACTTTTGATTCGGTTGTGGGGCAAACCGCGCTTACCACGACGCTGCGTAATGCCGTGAAGACCGGGAAGTTGGCACATGCCTATCTCTTCTGTGGTCCGCGAGGCGTGGGTAAGACGACTTGTGCCCGGATTTTCGCAAAAGCTATCAACTGTCAAAATCCTACGCCAGATGGTGAAGCATGCAACGAATGCGAAAGTTGCAAGGCTTTCAACGAGCAGCGTTCCTATAATATCTTCGAATTGGATGCTGCCAGCAACAACTCCGTTGAAAACATCAAGGCGCTCATGGAGCAAACGCGCATCCCGCCTCAAATAGGGAAATACAAGGTGTTCATCATCGATGAGGTGCACATGTTGTCTACCGCTGCTTTCAATGCGTTCCTGAAGACCTTGGAAGAACCGCCCGCCCATGTGATCTTCATTCTTGCCACGACAGAGAAGCATAAGATTCTCCCTACGATCTTGTCTCGTTGCCAGATCTACGACTTTGAACGGATGACGGTCCCCAATATCATCAACCACCTGAAAATGGTTGCTGAGAAAGAGGGTATCAGCTATGAGGAGGAAGCCTTGAGCGTCATCGCTGAGAAAGCGGACGGGGGAATGCGTGACGCGCTGTCTATCTTTGACCAAGTGGCAAGCTTCAGCCAGGGGAATATCACGTACCAGAAGGTCATCGAGGACTTGAACGTTCTCGATGCAGATAACTATTTCCAGTTGGTTGACTTGGCTTTGCAGAATAAGGTGAGTGACATGATGCTCTTACTGAACAAGGTGATCAACAATGGCTTTGATGGTGGGCACCTCATCAGTGGGCTCGCAAGTCATGTCCGGAACGTGTTGATGGCAAAGGACGAGCAGACTCTTCCTTTGCTTGAAGTCAGTGAAAAGCAACGCCTCCGATATCAGGAACAGGCCAAGAAATGCCCGACGCCTTTCCTTTATAAGGCCTTAGAGATCATGAACAGGTGCGACATCAACTACCGGCAAAGTAGCAACAAGCGATTGCTGGTCGAGCTAACCCTGATCGAGGTGGCTCAGATCACGCAACCTGACGATGATAGCACAGGCGCGGGGCGTAGCCCTAAGCGATTGAAATCCCTGTTTAAGAATTTGTTGATCTCTCAGCCTAAACCGGCATCGCAGGTGGCCGGGGCCCAGAGACATACTGCCCCACAGGCAAAACCGGAAAGCAGCCCGAAAAGTCAACCTCATGTCATCTCTACGGAGCTGCCTACAAAACCGGAAGTGAAAGTTGCTGTCGCCAAGTCCGACACGGGACATCTCAAGAAACTGCATTTAGGAAGCATGGGACTGACCTTTGATGACCTAAGACGCGGTCCTCAAAAGCCCATCTATGTCAAGGAAGCACCTACTCTCGAGGCACCAGAAGCGAAATCCGACTTTACGGAAAGCGATTTGGAAAAGCAATGGATGATGATGTGCAACAGGATGCCTCCCGAAATGAAAGCATTGGCAGCACGGATGAGGAACATCATCCCTACGATTAAGAAGTATCCGCAAATTGAAATAGAAGTTGACAATGAGTTCCTCTTAAGTGAAATCAATGCCATCAAGGGAAGGATCAAGGTCACGCTCGCCAATGCGCTTCACAATGCTGCCATAGATATCTCCTTGCAATTGACGAAGAGAGAGGACTTGGGAAAGGTCCTCACCCGAAAAGAGATATTTGATGAATTTGCCAAGAAGAATCCTTCTATCCATAAATTACGGGATGCCTTAGGACTGGAACTGGCATAACAGGCATTTGACAAGCAAGCGCAGTCGCCTACTTGTCAAATAGCGTTTTCCTTGATTAAATCAACGTCATGCCTAATTGCTCACATTCCTGGCGCATGTCATCTGGCCAGATGCTTGCCTGGATCTCTCCGATGTGAGCTTTATGAAGCATCACCATGCAGAGTCTACTTTGTCCAATGCCGCCGCCAATGCTCAGGGGGAGCTTGCCATTGAGCAGTTGCTGGTGGAAATATAACTTTTCCCGTTCCTCTTTCCCTTCTATCTTCAACTGACGGAGCAGGCTCTCCCGGTCGACCCGGATGCCCATAGAAGACAATTCGAAGGAACGGTTCAAGACTGGATACCAGATCAGAATATCACCATTCAGCCCTGCCTTTCCATTTTCTGCGACAGTAGACCAGTCATCATAGTCTGGGGCACGCCCATCATGTTTCTTTCCATCGCTGAGCTTGCCTCCGATACCGATCAAGAAGACAGCCCCATACTTCTTGCAGATCTCATCCTCACGCTCCTTTGGTGTCTTATCTGGATACATCTGCAGCAAATCCTCGCTATGGATGAAATGGATTTTCTCCGGCAGGAAGGGCTTGATCTGAGGATAGGTCTCACAGGTGAGATATTCCGTTCTCAAGATAGCAGCGTAGATACGTTCCACGATGTTTTTCAGGAAGGCAATGGTGCGTTGCTCACGGGTGATCACTGCTTCCCAGTCCCATTGGTCCACATATAAGGAATGCAGATTGTCCAACTCCTCATCGGCACGGATCGCATTCATGTCTGTGTAGATACCATAACCTGGCTCTACCTGATACTCCGCCAAGGTCAGGCGCTTCCATTTTGCAAGAGAATGGACAACCTCAGCCTGGGCATCTCCTAAGTCCTTGATCGGGAAGGTAACCGGGCGCTCCACTCCATTCAGGTCATCATTGATGCCCAAGCCTTTCAAGACGAAAAGTGGTGCTGTCACACGGCGCAGACGAAGTTCAGTAGAAAGATTCTGCTGAAAGAAGTCCTTAATCAACTTGATCCCTTGCTCTGTCTGCTTCACATCCAATAACTGCTGGTAGCCGACAGGTTTTATTAAATTGCTCATTTGGTTTCTCTATTTTTATGATTGTCTAAAACGGTGCAAAGGTAATCAAATAATCGTTGATTTGCAAGCGGAAACCATTAGATTTTTACAAAAAGTCAGGAAGATTCGCTTTTTCTTTCCAAATTGACAAGGAACTCAGCGTGAATACTGTGCATCAAGCCAAGAATAATTGCTGAAGGGAGTCTTGCTCTCCTACCACCCAGATCACGTCTCCTTCCTCAAACCGCCGGTTTGGATCGATCATCGTCAGGTTTTCCTGTCCTTCTTCCACGCCAACGACCATGCAATTATACTGGTCGCGGATCCCGCTCTCCTTCAGGGTCTTGCCGATAAACCGGCTTTGGCTACGGATCTTCAATTTCTTCAGTTTCATCTCCCGCTTCTCAATATCCGAATCCTCGGGGACGACCTCTCCTTTCAAGGCATCTCCAAAGACACGCAACTGTTCATCGTTCCCAATGACCTGGATCCGGTCGCCAGGGAAGATCTCCTCGTCCCCATGGGGGATGTTGATTCTTCTATTCCCGCGCAGGATACTACTGACATGCACCCCGAACCGATTGCGGAACTCTAACTGGCGTAAGGTCTTCCCTCCCCATTCTGAGTCTTCCGGGATATCAAAGTCTGAGATATGGATATCCCGGTCCAATAAATATCCTTCATAGAGGGGTTTCTTACGTCCATGGACCTGCGCCGCGATGTCCCGGGATCGGAGATTCTGGACAAAGATACGCTCCAGTCGGATGCTTCTTTTCTTCAAGCTGCGCGACAGGATCATCAGCACCACGGCGACAACTGCGATACTGATCATCAAGGCGTTTGTAAACCGGGTCAAGTAATTACAGATATAGAAGATGAAAGCCGACGCGATCACCACCCTTGCCAAGATGGTAAAGAGAAGGGGCAGGCGGTTGAGTCTACTCTCAAGCCACAGGGCTCGGAACTCATCGCTATGGTTTTTCTTCATGATCATCGACCGGAGGAAAGGGGAGATCAGCGACACGGTCAGCAACCCGCATACGCCATTCGCCCACCAATGGGGAAGGAGCTGCCGGACAAAGGGCAGAAAGAAGGTCAGCATCATGAAGATCACGGCAATGGAGAGAATACTGTAAATCAACACATTGACGGACATGGACATGATCAGGCGCTTCCACTTGCTTGTCTCTTCAGGAGTAGCGTCATGGGCTGTTCCTAAATGGTTCAACCTGCGGATCCACCGCCTTGGCAAATGGCGCTCCAACAGGTTGTAACAAGGACTCGCTGCCCTGATCATATAAGGCGTAAGGAAGGTCGTGATAACGGAAACAGCCACGACCACGGGATAAAGGAAGTCTCCTATCACCCCTAAGGACAAGCCCAAAGAGGCAATGATGAAAGCGAACTCACCCACCTGGGCCATGGAGAACCCGCATTTCATGGAGGTTTTCAAGGGCTGGCCACTCAACATAAAGCCCATCGTGCCAAAGACGCCCTGCCCTAACACGATGGTGAGGACCAAGATGAGGATGGGAAAGGCATATTTCACCAAGATCTGGGGATCCACTAACATGCCGACAGACACGAAGAAGATAGCGCCAAAGATGTTCTTGATCGGTTCTACCAACCGGATAATCTTATCTGCCTCCACGGTCTCTGCCAAGATACTGCCCATGACGAATGCGCCAAAGGCACTGCTGAACCCCACTTTCGTCGAGACAACAGCCATCAGACAACAGAGCCCGACGGACACGATCACCAAGGTCTCGTTGGTCATGAGCTTCCGAGTAACCCGCAAAAACCAAGGAAGGAAGAAAATGCCGACGACAAACCACAGGACAAGGAAGAAGACGATCTTCCACAGACTGCCTAACATCTGGCTTCCATCCGGGTCACTACCACCAGCAATGGCACTCAGCATGACCATCATCACGATGGCAAGGATGTCCTCAAGGATAAGAACGCTCATGACCAAGCCCGCAAAGCGTTGCTGCCGAAGCCCTAAGTCATCAAACGCCTTGTAGATGATCGTCGTCGACGACATCGCTAACATACCTCCCAAGAAGATACAGTCCATCTTTCCCCACCCGAAGGCATGACCCACGACAATGCCTAACATCATCATGGAAAAGATAATGGTCAGGGCAGCAATCACAGGTGCCATCCCCATCTTCAGGATCTTCTTGAAGGAAAAATCCAAGCCTAAGGAGAACAAAAGGAAAAGGACACCGATATCCGCCCAGGTCTGGATATTGGCCTTATCCACCACTGACATGGTGTATGGCATGTGGGGAGAGACCAAGAAGCCAGCAACAATATAGCCGAGAACCAACGGTTGCTTTAATTTCTTAAAAAGCAACGTTACAGCCCCGGCTACTATCAATATCAAAGCAAGGTCGTTGACCAAGCTTGGTAATTCTGACATAAAGAATATTAATCGTTATAAGAAGCAGTGATCTCACATATCTCCGTGATGACCTGCATGGCTTTCTCCATGACCTGGATGGAGACGAACTCGTAGGGTCCATGGAAATTAACCCCTCCGGCAAAGATGTTCGGACAAGGCAAGCCACGGAAGCTCAGCTGCGCACCGTCGGTTCCACCACGGATGGGTTCCACCTTCGGGGCAACGCCACACTTTTGCATGGCACGCAAGACAATGTCCACGACATGCATGTTGGGATCGATCTTCTCTTTCATGTTATAGTATTGGTCTCGCAGTTCCACGGTCACAGTCCCTTCGCCATATTTCTCATTCAGCGTCTTGGCGCATGCCTCCATGAAGTCTTTCCTGTCTTCAAACTTCCCGCGGTCATGATCACGGATAATGTAGGTCAGCTCTGCATGATCACAGCAACCCTTGATGCCGAGCAGATGATAGAAGCCTTGGTAACCTTCCGTGGTCTCTGGGATCTCCGTGCCGGGAATCATGTTGTTGAACTCGCAAGCCAATCGACCGGCATTGACCATCTTGCCCTTGGCATAGCCTGTATGGACGCTCATTCCCTTGATGGATACCTTGGCTGCCGCAGCGTTGAAGTTCTCGTATTCCAACTCACCAAGATCACCTCCATCCATGGTATAAGCCCATTTGCATGCAAACTTATCCACGTCGAAATGATGGGCGCCCCTGCCGATCTCCTCATCAGGGTTAAAGCCTACACGGATGTCACCGTGCTCGATCTCATCATGGTCACGCAGATAGCACATCGCCTGCACGATCTCTGCGATGCCTGCCTTGTCATCCGCACCCAACAAGGTGGTCCCGTCCGTAACGATCAGATCCTCGCCTACATGTGCCTTCAGCTCTGGAAACTTCTTGGGGGAAGAAATGATACCGGGAGACAATTCGATGTCACCCCCATCGTAATTCTTGATAATACGGGGCTTGATGTTGGCTCCGGTAAAGTCAGTGCTGGTATCATAATGCGAGATAAAGCCTATCGTGGGAACTTCCTTCTTGGTGTTGCTCTTCAACGTGGCATAGATATACCCCATGTCATCCATCTCCACATCGGAGAGCCCTTCGTCCTCAAGCTCTTGCTTGAGATAAGCAGCAAACTTCAATTGCTTCGCCGTACTGGGCACGGATTCAGAATCCTCACTCGACTGGGTATCAAACTTTGTATAATTCAAAAACCGTTGTACAATGTCCATAATAACTTATATTTAGGATAAAAAAGTGGTATTGATCTTTTGATAAGAAAGAAATAAAAAGTGATCCCGTTGGGATTCAAACCCAAGACCTTCAGAACCGGAATCTGACGCTCTATTCAGCTAAGCTACGGGACCGTTTTTCTTTAGTCATGCAAAGGTAGTAATAAAAAAGCAAAATCGGAAAGGTTAGAGGAAAAATGTTTCCACTTTATATTAATTTCACATTCTTTTCCTCTAACCCTGCCCTTTCTCTTTTGGGATAGAAAGGCACGAAACTGGACCTTCCTACACGTATGCCTGCGCCTCTCGCTGCCCTCTCAGCACGGCAAGGGCATTGGAAGCGAGTGCCTCCATCTCGTCCTCGCCCGGATAGCAGTACGTGGGTGCCAGGAAGGCGATCCGCTTGCGCAACCTGCTGACGACATATTCCGACCGCGCCAGTCCACCGGTCAGAAGGATGGCATCTACGTTCCCACAAAACCAAGCGCGCGGTTGCTGATTCCGCTTTTGGCATGTTGG
>CAJLYG010000044.1 GCA_905210845.1 uncultured Prevotella sp. | reverse complement strand
GGCGACCTGCTCAATGCCTACGAACTGTCGACCGGCAAGCCGCTTTGGAGCAAGACCATCACGGGGAAAAAGCACGACCTTACGGCTGACGCTTACTTCGACGTGGCAGATAAGCGTATCCTCTATCTCAAGGGCGACAGCCTCATCCGACTGAACACCGTCACGGGCGATACCATCCGCCATGCCTTTACGGCGGGTATCAAGGAACCCACGAAATCGATCTTCAGCCTTGCCAAGATGAGAGCCACTCTTCCCAGCGGGGATTTCACTCAGGAAGCCATCAGCTCCGCCGGTATGAGCGGTATCCTCACCGGCACCCACAGCAATATCATCTTCTCGGGAGACAGCTTGTTTGTTGCAGACGCTGAACATCTCTACTGCTTTGACAAGAACCTGAAGGAAAGATGGGTAGCCGACCTTCCTGCAGAAAGCGGCTCCAAGTCGACCATCAAAATATTCGGAAACCAGATCCGCATGCAGAACTATGGCATAGCATTCCAGAACTTGGTCATCGGCAGATGCGGCCGTTCTTTTACAGCTACCTTCGACAGGAACACAGGGAAGCAGCTCTCATTGGAGATGATTGACATCAAGAAAAAGGTGATTGGAGGACTCATGGTCAAGGGAAGGACATACTGGCAAACCGACAACCAGTTCTTTTACAACGAAGAGGGAGACAGCACGATCCACGAGATAGCATGGAAGCCCAATACAACGCGTGCGCCCCAGGAAACCCATCCCAACTACATGATCTGCGATACCGTAGGAATCGTCAAGGACGGCACCTTTCAATACGTGATTACAGACAAGAACCAGCTCGTGGTGGAAGTCTATGGGCAGGACGTCAACGTGATCAAGGCGGATGGAAGTTGCGAACGTATCCCGGCAGACAGTGTCTATCTCTCCGACGGGAACGATGTCTATTCCACCAATAACATCGGAGAAGAAGCCAATACCTGCATCATTGTCGACCGAAAGACGCGAAAGGTAGAATGTACCTTACGCCTGAAAGGAAAGGTATCACGGGACAAGGCTGGCAACGTCTACGTCCTGACCAAGCAAGGAGTCGGGTTTCACAGGAAAGGATAGATCAGGACATGCCGATTCTCTTGACCTGGTTCTCGAAATCGTCCCGGTTTGCCTTCGCTCCGTTTTTCACCCTTGCCCGATAGCTATAGATCGTGTTCACAGAATAATGCAGGAACTCTGCGATCTTGGCACTGTCCTCAATACCCAAGCGGATGAGGGCGAAGATACGGATTTGCGTGGGCAATCCCTTCCCCTTATCCAAAGGAATCTGCTCCTCTGGCCGCAAGAGAGCATTGAAATCCTCCACGAAATGAGGAAAGAGATGCAAGAAAGCAGAGTCGAAATTCTCATAAAGCTCATCCAGTTCCCGTTCTTGGTCATCCTGACCCTTCGTTTCCTCGAACAATTGCTGGTACTCATGGTTCTTAACCTTCCGATGGACGAGCTTCCGGAAGTCATTCTGCCGATCGATATATTGTGAGCAAAGGCGCATGAACCGCCCCACATACTCCTCCTTCACCCGGTTTGCCTGCGACAGTTCCGTATTCAGGCTATGCAGCTTTGCATTCGCCACGGTCAGATTAGCATTCAACTCTGAAAGCTGCAGGTTACTTCTATGCAACTGGTCCCTTGCCTCGGACAGTTTTTTCCGCTGCCGGTTGATATAGAAGATCGTCGCAAGGAGCAGGACGGCAAGCACCCCGATGGCGATGATACCCGACCTGAGCTGTCCGTTTCTCTTGTTCAACTGGTACTGATAATTTTCGTTGACCGAGGAGAGAATGGGTGAAATCTGCCAGCTTCGAAGGCGAGTCGAGTAGATTTGGGAGCAGTTCCACGCGAACTGGATATACCGATGCGACCGCTCCATGTCCCCTTGCTCACGCAGGGTATTGGCAATCTCCCACATGGCACCTTGGTCCATCACAGCATGCTTGATATCACAGATCGCAGCCTTCAGCATCCAATACATGCAACTATCCTTGTTGTCCGTCATCCGGAAGTCAATGGCACGATAAAAAGCCACGATGGCATAATCGCGATCCGTATCCTTCAGGCCCTTCATCCGCAGGTTATTATAGTGGATCGCGCCCTTGAAGTCGTTGTCCGCGACCGCCTTGCATTCCTTCCTTTGCAGATCATAATCGGAATAAGGAGGAGCAACCTTGAACAATAATACATCATACTCATCCTGTTGTTTGTAATAAGCCTGCTTCAAGTTGGGGACTTTGCTATAATTAGCAAGCTCACCATACACATGGGAGTATGCCTTATAATAGTCGTCCAACGTCTTCGGGGATGAAGGAAGGTGGGAAATGCTGCCTAACAAGTCCAAGGATTCCACATACAGACCTATGGAAGAGCATTGGTAAGCCATAGCTACCTTGCACACATCAACTAACGACTGGTCTTTCATCTCCCGTGCCAAATGGAGGCACCGGTTCATATAGGCCAAGGCAGAGTCGCTCTTATAGGAACGGTATTCCTCAAAGATACTCTTACAAAGGTAGAATCTCTCCCGGGTATCTTGAGTAACCGCCAGCTTCCCGGTCAACTGATGGATGGCATTTTCCTTGACTGCCACATACTCCTGCGTATGAGAGATCGCATCATCCAGCTGCTTGTACAGGGAAGCCAATTGGGCTCTTCCCCAGACACACGATGTCATGAACATCAAAACGATAAGTCCCAATCTTTGTCTCATTTGTCCAGGTTTAGATTTAATACTGCAAAAATAATGTATTTTTTCAAGAAATGCAAAGTTAGCGACCTGATCTTTTGCTTTTTCCTGCGAGATGGAAGATTCCCTCTCCTTTCCCTATCCATCTGCCTTGGGGTCATCCAAAAGAAGGAGAAAGCCATCCGCTCTCTCCTTCTCCCAACAATCTTTACCCTATTGATAACGATCCTACTATTCGATGCTCACTCCAAGACAAAGGAAACCTTCGAAGTGATATGATCTGAAGCGTTCCCAACCAGTGCCTCAAAGTCACCAGGCTCCGCTTTCCAGGCATGGGCGGTCTCGTCAAAGAAGCTCAGGGCATCCTTACCGATCGTGATCGTGACGTCCCGACTTTCCCCGGGCTGGAGGAATACCTTCCGGAAGCCTTTCAACTCCTTGTAAGGACGGTCTACACTCGACTTGACATCATGGACATAGAGCTGTACCACTTCTGCGCCAGCCCTTGTACCCGTATTCCTCACCTGAACGGTAAAGGAGATGCTGTCGTTGGCTTGGACACGCTTCTTGTCGGCTTTTACCGGGGAGATCTGGAACTGGGTATAGCTCAGTCCATGCCCAAACGCAAACAAGGGACGTATCTTCATCTTGTCAGCCCAACGATAACCGACATAGATCCCTTCCTTATATTCCTCATCGATGATCCGATGATCCGGTCGCCACACGCCCGGGAAGGCATCCAAGGCATGCGCTCCCACATCCTTCAGGGAGGCATACCAGGTAAAGGGCAGTTTCCCAGAGGGATTGGCATCGCCACAAAGGACAGCAGCCAAAGCCTCTCCCGACT
Organism: uncultured Prevotella sp.; assembly: GCA_905210845.1. Classification (GTDB taxonomy): domain Bacteria; phylum Bacteroidota; class Bacteroidia; order Bacteroidales; family Bacteroidaceae; genus Prevotella. The sequence goes on along the minus strand of CAJLYG010000044.1, from coordinate 13,857 downwards.
CCGAGCCTTCATACCAAGCCTGTACGATACCCGCCACCTGGTCTTTCCAGGGCATCGCCACTGCGTTCCCTGAAATATTGACATAGACAAGGTTCTTGTTAACCTTTGCGAGAGCCCTGATCAACTGATCCTGACCGTAGGGCAGACCATATTCCTTACGGTCTGTGCCCTCGCAATCCTGATGGCCACTCTTGTTGAGCCCCCCGATGAAGATGACATAATCAGCCCCCTTCGCCTTTTGGACGGCTTCCTCTGTCAGCTCAGCGGCAGAACGACGTTCATAGAGACTTTGCTTTGCCGTTACCCCATTGTAGGAACCTGTGGTATCACCGACATATCCACGTGCATAGTCGACTTGAACCAGAGAACCCAAACGAGCCTTCAGTCCCTCGAGGGGCAGGATTTCCTTCTGCACTTTCAAGGAAGAAGAGCCTCCTCCCACCGTCATCATCTTGATCGCATTCTCTCCGACAACGAGTATTCGCTTAGCGCGGTCGACCTTGATCGGCAGCACTTGATGGCGGTTTTGCAGCAGGACAATGCCTTCCTCAGCGATCTGCTTGGCTGCTGCATAGTGGCTCTCCGAGCAAAGGAAGCCCCGTCCACGGTGAGGGTTCATCGTGGTGCGGTAGTAAAGGAGAAGGATACGGCGCACCTTCTCGTCTAACTCCCGGGTCGTCAACTTGCCTTCCTGGATCAGTTTCAGATAAGGCGCAGCCAGGAAGTAGTTGTCATAGGCATTGCTCACCCCTTGCCTCAGGCCGTTGGTCCATGTCCCGAACTCCATGTCCAGTCCATTTTTCACAGCCTCTTCTGTGTTATGGCAACCTCCCCAGTCGCTCACGACAACGCCATCGAATCCCCATTCACCTTTCAGGATCTTGTTCAGGGTAATGGCATTATGGCAGTTGTGCTGGTTATGATAAAGGTTATAGGCACCCATCACGGCCCAGGCATGCCCTTTCTGGACTGCAGCCTTGAAGGCTGGGAGATAAATCTCATACAAGGCACGGTCGCTGACAATGACATTCACCTGATGCCGATAGTTCTCATCATTATTCAGGCAATAGTGCTTGACACAGGCGGAGACCCCTAAGTCCTGCAGTCCTTGAACATAAGGAACGACCATGGTGGACGAAAGGAAAGGGTCTTCGCCCATATACTCGAAGTTGCGACCTCCCAAAGGTGTCCTATAGATATTGACACCTGGTCCTAAGATCATGTCTTTGTTGCGATACAGGGCTTCCTCTCCTAAGCTATGGCCATACAGATAAGCCAAGGATGGGTTAAAGGTAGCGGCAAGACAGGTAAGGGCAGGGAATGCCACACAGGAATCATTCGTCTGCCCAGCCTGTTCCCATTCATCCCAAAGCACTTCCGGGCGTACGCCATGAGGGCCGTCATCTGTCCAGAAGTCAGGAAAGCCCAACCGTTTGACCCCTGCTGCCGAGAATTTACTTTGGGCGTGGAGGACCGCGATCTTCTCTGCCAATGTCATTCGTGACAAGGCATCGTCAATGCGCTGCGCTACAGGTTTGTTCATGTCCAGATAAACTGGCATGGTCTGGGCTGAAGCCATCAGGCTTGCAGCCCAGAAAATCGATGCGATAATAATTCTTTTCATTTGTGATGATTTGTATGTTGGATCTCTAATCCAATTGATCGAATGTAACTTGTCTGTGGGATGCAATGCTCAAACTTCGCCCCTTCAATGAATTGCATCAAGAGTTGACGGACCTTCGCCTGGTCAGGGCGGGCTTCGCGCCATTCCTTGAATGAGGTACGAGAAGTCTCCGAGAACTTGACGATCACACTGTCCCACCCTTCCGGCTTCGGAAAGGCCATCATGCATGAGCCCTCTATTTTCTTGTAAGGCCAAAAGGTATAGCCGATATTCTGGTCACGAAGGACACGACACATCTTCGCCTGCCACTCGTCGGTGTTATGCCCGGTCTCACCCATATACATGGGGAGACCGGTCTTATTGCGGAATGCGATATAGTCGTTGATCGCCTCAGCGGTCGGTTCGCCTCCATATCGATGGCAAGTATACATAATATTGTCATCGAATTTCCAGTCGGAGAACATATAGAAGTCACTATTCCAGCGCGCTCCTCCTAAGATAACGACATGGTTCCTATCCACTTCCCGGATAGCGGCAACAGCTCTCTTATATAAAGGTTCCAGCTTTTTATTCAGCTCTTCCTTATTCTCAAAATAATGGGCAATAGGCTCATTCATCAGCTCATAGCCAAGTACCGTAGGCTCATTGGCAAAATGCGATGCGATCTTCTGCCATATCTTGCAAAATCGCTGTTGGCTTTTCTCACTCTCAAAGAGCCAAGGATAACCATATCCGTCATCTATATTATCCCCAGTCTGACCGCCTGGGCAATCATGCATGTCCAAGACCACATACAGATGATTAGCCTTGCACCACGATACGACATCATCCATCCGCTTGAACCCATCTTGATGGTCGGTTAATCCCATATAATCCTCATCCGTGAAGAGTTTGTAATTAAAGGGAAGACGAACCGTATTCGCGCCTGTGGAAGCAATAAAGTCAATGTCCTTTCGGGTAATATAATTGTCCTTAAAAGCTTTCCAGAAATCAGCCGCGAAATCTGGGCCCACCATCTGGCATATCATTTCATGAATCATCCATTCACAATTCGTCTTGCTAAAGCCGAACATATATCCCTCTGGATTCAGCCAATTCCCAAGGTTCGTGCCAACAATGAATAACTTTTGGCCATTGGGCTGAATCAGGTCCTGTCCCTGGACATGGACAAAATGTCGTTGAGACCATGTGCAAAGTCCAAAGCAAAGACTCAAACAGAGAATTACGAAACTCCTTTTACGCATACCCATGTTTTAATAATCATTTTGTTTCAAAGCTCCTTTCGATGCCTCTATCTCGCTTTGCGGGATGGGCAGGTATTTCTTGCTCTCCGTCCATTGGATACGTTCTGGGATTCCCACGACATTGTATTCAGTCTTGGCACGGTTCAAGACCTTTCCGCCCCCAGGCTTCAGCACCTCGGCAGCCTTTCCAAAACGTACCAGATCATAATAGCGCTTCCCTTCGCCCACGAACTCAAGGCGGCGTTCATTCAGCAGGTTATCCAAGGTAGCCGTGATATGCTTGACACCCGCACGGTCACGCACCATGTTGAGATACTGGTCTGCCTTGCCCTGATCGCCGGTGCGCAGTGCCAGTTCGGAAGCATTCAGCAACGTTTCCGCATAACGGTAGATACGCTGATTGTTGTCCCAGCCTAAGTCGGAGGTTCCTGCGCCCGTATTTCCGCCAATACGTCCCAAGTATTTTCTCAGGAAGAGCCCGGTATTCTGATAGCGCCCTCCGTAAGAGACCGTGATCCCCTTCGCTGCATTGTCAGCGATATACTTCGTCATACAAAGGATGCCTCCGTCGCGACGCTGGTCACCTTCCTCATACTGATCGTATACCTCCTTGGAGATATCGCAGAATCCCCAGCCTCCTACATAGTCGGGCGAGCCAGAAAGTCCATCCACGCCAATCATGGCTGGGACAACGGTACCGCCCGGACTGTTGGCTGATCCCCAAGAGCGGATAGATCCCTGGGAATAATAGTCGATTTCAAAAATTGACTCATCACACCACTCGTTGTCCTGATCCCAAATCGACTGGAAGTCGGGCATCAACCGGTACGCCCCGGAATGAATGATCTGTTCCATATAACCTAAAGCCTTTGAATAACGTGCCTCATCCTTCTGGTACATGACCCAATCCGCATACAGCATCATCGCGAAGGCCTGTGTGGCATGCCCTGAACGGGCAGCCGTCTCTTTCATGGGGAGGATATTCTGGTCGATCACGTTCTCCAAGGTCGCAATGACTTTGGAATAGACCTCATCATGAGACAACTGATCTGCCAAGTAAGGGTACTCGAGGTTCTTGTCGGCATAGTAAGGCACATTGCCCCAGAACTTCCACAACTGGAGATAGTAAAAAGACCGTAAGGTCTGCGCCTCAGCCACATAATATTTCTTCTGGGCATCCGTGATGCCATTGCCTGCCTCCTCACAATCCATGACGATCCGGTTGCAACGGTTGATACCAGAATAGCTTGTCGTCCATGCCCCCGGGAAATTCATCAGGGAAGTTGACTTATATTGCGAGGCAAGATGGATTTCCGCTTGGTCGCTGGTAGAACCGCCACCCACATAGACGTCATCCCCCTGTGCGTCACTGACTAAAAAGAGAGGACACCATCCACTATAATAATCATACCATTGCAAGGGGTTGTAAGCCGCAGTGACTGCCTCGTCAATATGTGCCGCAGTCGTGTAATAACCATTGAGAGGCACACTGCTGGCGGGTTCTGTCGAAAGGAAATCATCTCCACAAGAAGTCGTCATGACCATCAGGGCGGAGAAAGCTACCATATTGAATATCTTTATCTTTTTCATAATGAGCCGTATTTTTAGAATTTAATGTTTGTACCGATAGTGAACGTACGCACCTGTGGATAGTAGCCACGGTCGATCCCCGACTGAGTGCCATAGGAGATCTCTGGCTCCATCCCTTTATAGGAAGTAATCGTCAGGAGATTCTCTGCTGCAACATAAAAACGCAAGCTTTTGATGAATACTTTCTTCGTCAGTGCGGAAGGAAGGGTATAGCCTAACTGAATATTCTTCAGGCGAAGGTAAGAGCCATCCTTGACATACAGGTCTGAAGCCCGGTAATTATCATTGGCGTTGGTCCAGGTAAAGCGAGGCATAGAGTTGCTCGTACCCTCACCATGCCAACGGTCCATCATTTCCTTAGGGAGGTTTACATACCGAAGATCAAGGCGGCGAGTCGCGTCAAAGATATCATTGCCAATGCTACCTGCCCACAACATGCTCATGTCGAAGCCTTTGTATGAAGCTGTTAGGCTCATGCCGTATGTCCAGTCGGGATCTCCCTTCCCAATCTTTGTCTTGTCTGAGGAGTCGATGACCCCATCTCCATTGTAATCTACGAAGATGACATCGCCAGGTTGTGCGTTCGGCTGCATCATCTCTCCCTTTGCATTGACATAGTTTGCCACTTCTTCTGCAGTCTGGAAAATGCCAGCGGTCTTATAACCCCAGAAATAGGGATAGGGCTCACTATTCTCCGCACGGCTGACATTGCCGATTTGGTGTACGTTATCATAGGTTTCATAACCTTCTGCATTCCCTAAGTTGATCAACTTATTCTTCAGTTAACTGATATTGCCACCAACATGGAGATTGAAATCACCCCGATGGTATTTGTAGCTTGCCTCAAATTCAACGCCGGAGTTCTCCATCTTACCCACATTACCCCAGGGTTTGCTTTCGCCTAAGTAACTAGGGACGCTCATAGTCTTGAGCATGCCATTGGTCTTTTTCTTAAAGTAGTCTACAGTCAAGGTAAAGGCAGAGTGGAAAAGCCCGAAGTCAATTTCTAAGTCAGTCTGTTCGCTCTCCTCCCATTTCAGATCGGGATTCGGCGTTCCTGAAGGTTTGCTTCCTGAATACACAACTTGATGGGAGCCACCACCGAAGGCATAGTTGCTACCCATGTTCACATTGGCGGTATAACGGAAAGCTCCGATATTCTCATTTCCATTCTTACCCCAGCTTGCACGGACTTTCAGGTTAGAGAACCAGTCGGGACGGTTCTCCAAAAACTTCTCATTCGTGACATTCCATCCTACTGATACAGAAGGAAAAGTAGCCCACTTGTGATTCGGACCGAAGTAAGAAGACCCATCACGGCGAACAGTAAACTGCGCCATATACCGTTCTGCGTAGTTATAGCTCATCCGGGCGAAATAAGAAGCCAAGGTACGTGGGGAAAAGGCACCACCCGATGCATCCCGCTTGCCATCAGTCTTCAGTCCTGTCGTGAAATCAAGGTTGGCCTTAGAACCGTCAATGGCGATCATGTCATAGGCAGACCCACTTAGATTCCGACCCGTATACTTAATGGCTGACTGACCGAGGACCACATTGAAGGTATGCTCACCAAAGGTCTTATCCCAAGAAAGGACATTTTCAACCTGCCAGCGGAAGCCACGGTTCATTTGCGACCACACCTCACTCTTGTCGTTATGAGCATTCTTTGCCAAGTAATAAGGCTTGGACCAGCCATCCGTACCCCAGAAACTAAGGTCAGCACCATAAGAAGTACGGAACTTGATGGTATCCCACAAGCTCAGTTCCGCATAGAAATTGGCTACGAACTTATCCGAATTATACTTTTCAGAAGGAAGAGAAAGATAACCTAAGGGATTGGAGATCTCATTAAAATCATCTGTCGGGACATTGAGCAATCGACCGGTAAGCTTATCCCGTACCAACGGACCATACTGGTCGATCTGATTGGCATATTGTGTATTCAATGCCTCTTCATCATCGGCATAGACGGACATCAATGGGCTTAGGAACAAGGCATTGCCCAAAGCGGAGCCCGTCAGGGAATTGGTCTCAATGCTTGTGTTGCGGATTCGGGAATAGGAAACATTCTCTCCAATCTTCAGTTTCTGCAACCAATTACGGTTCTTGCTTTCGTCGAAGATGGTATAATTGGAATTCGTATTCAAAGACAGACGCTCATAATTCGACCTACCGTAATTACCTCCGACAATACCTTCTGACTTATAATAGCCTAATGTCAGGAAATAGTCCACCTGATCGGAAGCCCCACTGATTGCAAGATGATGGTTCTGCACAGGTGCGTTATCATTAAAAGTAACATCCTGCCAGTCGGTGTCTGAGCTGCCCATAGCACTTAAGATCTCATCGATATGGCTTTCCCCAGCATAAGAGGCAGCTTCCTTCATCAATGTCGTATATTGAGAAGCATTCATCATCTTGCGATGATGCCATGGATTCTGCCATCCATAAGAGAAATCATACGACACGCTGACCTTGCCGATCTTTCCTGATTTAGTGGTAACAAGGACAACACCATTCGCTGCACGGGCACCATAGACCGCACCCGATGCGGCATCCTTCAATACTTCTATGCTCTCGATGTCTGCTGGATCCAGATAGTCGATGCCTCCCTCAATAGGCATGCCATTGACAATATAAAGCGGATCGGCACTGTTAATCGTGCCTGTACCACGGATACGGATCTTGCTGCCGCTGCCCGGTTGACCGGAAGCCTGTGTAACTTGGACGCCAGAGACCAATCCTTTCAACGCATTATCCATCCTGACAGGCGCAGAGAGGTTGAGATCCTCTGCACTTACCTTGGCTATAGAAGCAGTGACAACGCTCTTCTTCTGTACGCCATAACCAATGACAACGACATCACTCAGCAGCTTAGAGTCTTCACGCAAGGTGATTTTCATGCCTTTTCCTCCTTTTACTTCCTGAGTGGTATAACCCACATAGGAGATAACGAGGGTCGCACCCTCAGCACCGGAAATGCGAAAGGCACCGTCCAGATCCGTAATGGCTCCTTGGGTAGATCCCTTGATAACAACTGAGGCGCCAATAATCGGTTCCCCCTGGACATCAACTACCGTACCAGAATACTCTTGATTCTGGGCTAAGGCAGTCATGGAAATCAACAGAGCGAACAACAGATTTAATAATCGTTCTTTTCTCATAAGATTGTAGTTTACATTATAGATATTCGACTTTTCATGATCAGGCAGGAACATAAAGATAGTTCCAGTTTGACAAATGCAAAATTAGAGTTTAATCCGCTTCTTTCCAATACCATCAAAAGAAAATATGGATGGTTTTTGAACTTCAAATTTCATAATATCTTGAGAATTAGCAAATTACAAACAGGTCTCCCTATTTGGAAATATAGACTGACCAAGACGGTGAATAGGGTCCTGAAGGGCATTCTCCATACAGGAATTTGGGAATGGAAGAGGCACTCCACACAAAAAAATCATTAAAAGAAGGAAAAGATCCTTGAGTAATATCAAGAATAATTGTACATTTGCAACATCAAAACATGACGGCATGAAAATACCTTATTTTATCCTTATCACCTGCTGTTGCCTGTTCTGGGGTGCTTCTCCCATGCAGGGACAGGAACTGATCCAGATCAAGAAAAAGTACAGGAAGATGCTGATCCCAGCTTCCGACAATTCCGATACGCTCATGGCTGCCCTGGTTAAGATACCCAAGGAAAAGATCGTCAGCGACCAGATGGTCCAGGAATTGATGAACAGATATCCCTTCGACTTGAAAGCCATTGAGGAGTACGTGGGGAAAGTGCGCCCCGATGGTTCATTTTCGGATATCGACTATCAGGATACCAAGCGCAGTGGATGGCAGCCAAAGCAACATGCTGAGCGTGTTTTGGAACTGTGCAAGCTATACGAGTCGCCTACCACTCCTTATTATCATCGTGATACCCTGAGGGATGCCATCCATCAACTGATCGACTTTTGGATTGAGAAAAAGCCCAAATGCTTGAACTGGTGGTATAACCAAATTGGCGTACCCCGGTCCTTCGGGCAAGCATTCCTGCTCTTTGAAGACCATATGACAGAGAAAGAGAAGCAAGGAGCCATAGAGATCATGAAACAATCTAAATTCGGAATGACAGGACAGAACAAGGTTTGGGAGGCTTCGAATGTCATGATCCGTGGACTTCTGCAGAATGACGAGCAGTTGGTTAGAGAGGCAAGGGACACGATCTTCTCTGAAATCCGCAACCATGGCACGGAGGGAATCCAACCCGACTGGAGCTATCAGCTACACGGACCGCAATTACAGTTTGGCAACTACGGCATGGCTTTCCTGTCAAGCATGGCTTTTTTCTATCAGCTATTTCAGGGGACATCCTATCAAATGTCAGATGCCCAGACAAATATCCTGACCCATCTCATCAACGATGGATTCCGCTGGACGATCTGGCATCGCCAAATGGACATCAATGCCTTAGGTCGCCAGCTCTTCCATAACGGCTCCATCCATAAAGGATACTGCCTGGCTTTTGCCGCTGAGGAGATGGGAATAGGTGATTTTCCGCTCCAAGGGAACGACCTCATCGGGCATAAGCATTTTTCCTATTCCGATTATACGGTCCACCGCATGGCTAACTGGATGGCATCCTTGCGCATGTCCTCCTCGCGTACCATTGGATCAGAATATGTCAATGAAGACAATGCATTGGGAAACTACATGGGAGATGGCGGCATGTATATCTATACATCAGACAATGCGTATATGGATGCCCTCCCTATCTGGGACTGGAGGAAGATACCAGGTGTGACAGCCTTTGAATCCTCGCGCCCTGTTGTCTTCAGCAAGAAGCGAAACAATAGCAACCTTGTCGGTGGAATCAGCGACGGATGCTATGGAATGAGTGCCATGGAATATGACAGGGACGGTGTTAAAGCGCATAAATGTTGGATCTTCACACCGGAAATGGTTCTCTGCTTAGGCTCTGGTATCCAAGCCGACAGTTCACTCGCCGTGACCACCTGCATGGACCAACGGTTGGCCAAAGGTCAGCTGACCGTTTTCAATGGAAGGCAATGGAGGTCGATCGAGAAGGCAGAACGCTTGCAAGGGAAAGAACGGTTCTTGCATCACAGCATTGGATATATCCCTTTGGAGAGAATGACCATCGTAGCGGAACACGCCCTAAAGACCGGTAGTTGGTCGAACAATATGAGGATGTATCCCTTTGAGGAGGTTCAAGATACCTTGATGACCCTTGTGATCCATCATGGAGTCAAGCCCAAGGCTCAGACATACGCCTATGCCATTCTTCCCCAAGCCACTTCTTCCTCCATCGTGATGTTCAAGGAGAAAGACGTAGACATCGTTCAAAACACGAATGTCGTCCAGATGGTGACAGGCAAAGCCTTGAAGGGAAGATATTGGGCTGTCTTTTATCGCCCTGCTTCCCTCCGTGTCAAAGGCAAGCCCTTGTCTATCTCCCAGCCTGGCATTTACTGCATGGAGCAAACCCAACAGGGATTCCGCATCATCAAGAGCATTGCTTTCTGACAACGATCCTCCCCGGATAACTACCTCACGCTATTGAGCCTGATAACGTTCCGATTGGGACAAGACGGAGATCTCCTTCTTGGTACAATCCAACGTGTACACTTCATAGCTCGAATCAGGATAGACACGAAGCAAATAATGTCCTAACTTTCCTTTGAGGTCTTTCTCAAACCACGGTCCGATGCCAAGGCCTGTCAAGGGATCCAGCCTTGTCATATAAATATCGCGATGGCGAGTACCGACATTCGGGGAGATCAAGCGTTGCCCCACTTCTTGTCCGGGATGGTCAGAACTCCAAGATTGCATGATCACTACCTTTGGGTCAAGTGCATTGAGGAAATTCAAGTTCGTTGCATCCCTGTTCCCATGATGGTTCAAGGACATCGCCGACACCTTGCCAACCACCTTAGCCATCGGGGTTTCCACGTCAAACCAACGCTTGTGATCCTGATCATACAGTCCGGTATTGTCCCCACCTGCATAATAAACGAAGCTGCCATATCGAATGACGATGGCACAGGACAGGGGGTTCTCATTAAACTTGTTGGTGTTTCCCATCAAGTCTTCCTTCGAAAAGAGCGCTTTCGTCTTTCTTCCCTTGCCTGTCCACATGATATTCCCAGCCTTGATGTTCCTCACACTGAACGAAGGATAGGTTTTTTCCCAAGCCCCTAAAGGGACGAATTGCCGATCGCTGCCCACTTCAAACTTTTCCACTTTCAGTCCCTTCTTCTCCATTTGATATTGGATGAACTGAAGATAATTATGAAAAGACGGATCCTTAGGGCTCCCGTCTTCGTTTACCCGATGCCGCATGTCGACAGGAAATGCATATTGAGGATAGCCTCTGTCCACAATGGTATGGATGGGAATATACTCTGCCAGCTCCGTCAATCCATTCAGGATATAATTCCCTTTGGACGACATGGGGAAGACAGGGTTCGCCTCTCCGTAATGGTCAGAATGGAAGTGGGTGATCAGGAAATAATCAATGCCTTCGTGTTGCCCACTTTGTGCCTGCCTGATATAATTCGCAATGGCACTGGCTGCGGTGAAGGTTGAATCGGGATAGATAGGAGAGCATCTCATCGGGGCATACTTCCGGTTATAAGGGTCAGTCCGATGATCGCCAGCATCTATCATCAGGGTCGTCCCGTCGGGGAACACTATGTATTGGCTGTTCCCATGCCCAGTGAAGATGGTGTGTATGTCTAAGTATCCCTTTTTCCATTGAGGGATCTGAGCACTCATTCTGACAACGAGCATGAAGGGTACAAGAAGTACGAGCGCAAGAGATCTTTTCATATTCCGAACATTCTTTCTAAGTAAAACGGTAACAGCGAAGATGCCTGTTTGCCTTGCTCCCGCTGCCTTTGCTTTATGGCACAAAGATAAGCAATTTCCATGGCAACGCCAAGGCAAATTGGATACAATGATAAGAAGTTGTATGCCCAAAGGGGCAAATCTTCAAAAAATCTACAGAATTGCCTGTTATCTTTGCGCGCATCAATCATGTATAAAAGTAAGAACCATCATCATGAGTATGAAACAAAGTCATATCTTATGGATCGTCATCTTGATCGCCTTCCTCCCAATGATCCTATTGAGAGACCTGACGCCTGACAATGAACTCCGATATGTCCATATAGCAGAATCTGCCCTGCGGTCGGGAAACTTGTTTGCCTTTACGCTCAACGGTGAGCCTTATGCTGACAAGCCACCTTTTTATATATGGTTGATCATCCTGTGCAGGCTGATATCGGGGAAGTATTTAGTATGGGAACTGTCATTGCTTTCTTTCATTCCTGCCGTTATCATCACCCATACCATGGAGAAGTGGATGGGAACAGGACTCACAGACAAGGAACGCATTACCGCGCGCCTGATGCTCATGAGCAGCGTCTACTTCATCGCAGCCTCAATCGTGGCAAGGATGGACATGCTGATGTCCATGTTCATCATCCTCGCTCTCTATACATTCTGGAAGAGATATCAGCATCAAGGCACGGGCAAGGACAGATGGCTTTTCCCCATCTACTTGTTCCTCGCCGTTTTCACCAAAGGTCCACTCGGACTGCTGATCCCCCTTGTGTCCATCGTGGGATTCCTTGTCTATAAGCATCAGGGCAAGCAGTTCTTGCATTACTGGGACTTGCGCACTTGGATAGTGCTCATCATCGGGTGCGCGATCTGGTTTACAGCAAGCTATCAGGAAGGGGGAAGCGCTTACATGTATGACCTATTCCTGCATCAAACCTTCGGACGTGCTTTCCATGCCTTCCACCACGAGCAGCCTTTCTATTTCTACCTGATTTCAATATGGTACGAACTGGCGCCATGGTCGTTATTGGTAGTGGCCATCATCGTGGAATGCGTCCGCCGACATCTTCAGTTATCCGACCTTCAGAAGTTCATGCTATGCTCTGTCGTGCTATCGTTCCTTCTCTTATCGGTGATCAGCGCGAAGCTTCCCATCTATCTCCTGCCCACATTCCCCTTTGCGGTCTTCCTCACAGTCAGCTTGATGTCCCGGTTTGCCGACAGGAAATGGGTAAGGATCTGTATCGGCATTCCGGCTGCTTTGCTCTGCCTGGTCTTCCCTGCCATCGCCCTTGGGTATACCCTTCTCTCCTTCCCCATCTTAGGCAACGGCTTGATCTGGATGGCGGCAGCCTGTTTCTCCTTCTCAGGTGCCAGGACCTTGTACCAACTTCGCCATGATCATTCCTTCACCGACCCTTTGCGGACATTGGCCGTAGGCATGTTTCTCGCCCTCTTCTTCATTGGTTGTGCCATGCCGGCACTGAACCCTCTCCTCTCATAAGGAAGCGCGCCCAACGCCTCCGCGCCTTCCTTTCTGGTTCTTTCATTCACTCACACCTTGTTTTTTAGCTTATTTTAAGGAAGACGGGAACACATATAGCATAATTTTTGTATATTTGCTGGCAAAGAAGATATATTATGTATAATCGTTATCATCTGAATTCTATGGATCAAAAGAAAGACCAACAACCTAAGAAACAATTCTCCTGGGTATGGCTATTTTGGTGTATTCTGCTGTTGACGTTGATCAACGGACTGGTATTCCCAAACGTAGGGCAGCAAACGGCTGTCGACTATGGCACATTTATCTCTGATATTGAAAAGGGAAAGGTGAAAAAAGTACAGATCAAGGACGACAACATCTTTTTCACCATGGATGACAAGCAAGGGAAAGAACAGACCTACAGCACGACATCCATGAACGACAGTCAGCTCGTCAACCGCTTACTGGCAGCCAAAAGCCCGAACAAAAGTGGGAAGATTGAGTTCACGAAGGTTCCTGCCAAGCAAAATTCACCCCTTCTCGACTTCTTTATCTGGTGGGTGCTTCCCTTCATTATCATGTACTTGCTATGGGGATATTTCCAAAAAAGGCTGCTCAAAGGCGGAGCCGGAGGCAATTTCATGTCGTTCGGGCAAAGTGGTGCCAAGATCTATGCGGAGTCGGAAGTGAAGACGACCTTTGCGGATGTGGCAGGCCAGGACGAGGCTAAGAACACCTTGAAAGAGATTGTCGACTTTCTCCATGATCCTAAGAAATACACCTCCCTAGGGGCTAAGCTCCCCAAAGGAGCCCTGTTGGTGGGTCCTCCGGGTACCGGAAAGACATTGATTGCACGTGCCGTTGCCGGGGAGGCAGGCGTCCCGTTCTTCTCAATCTCTGGCTCCGAGTTCGTCCAGATGTTCGTAGGAATGGGCGCAGCCAAAGTGCGCGACCTGTTTAAGCAAGCACAGGAGAAAGCTCCTTGTATCATCTTCATCGACGAGATCGATGCCATCGGGAAGAGCCGCGACACGGCTATGGGGAATGATGAGCGCGAA
>CAJLYG010000043.1 GCA_905210845.1 uncultured Prevotella sp. | reverse complement strand
ATGGCGGTGGGCGTACAACGTCCAACCTCACGTCTTAATCGAACCTTTATGGAATTGAAATTTCTTAGAAGAACCATTATAATTGACATAAAAAAGAGTCTTAATCGAACCTTTATGGAATTGAAATTAAGAAACCATTCGGATTCTGTAGAGTGATCAGGCAAGTCTTAATCGAACCTTTATGGAATTGAAATAGGGTACCGGAAGGATCATTAAGAAGACTATGCAGTCTTAATCGAACCTTTATGGAATTGAAATAGACAAGTGTAAGTAAACAGACCTTTAGCAGGATTGTCTTAATCGAACCTTTATGGAATTGAAATAAGTATAACGAAGATTACCATCGACATCATAAATGTCTTAATCGAACCTTTATGGAATTGAAATGTCTTATTAGAATCAGCCTTAGTATCTGTTATTAGTTGATTATCAGTATTATACGCTCTAAACGATAGAAAAGTGACAGCGTGGATTCTGATTAGATACGAAAAGGTGAAGATTTAACGTATTTAACTTTCATTTACGCAACAGAATAGATAAAATCGTACAGATTTTTAGTTGTTGTTATAGTTACTGAGGTGCTAGGCAAATAGTTCATGTTTATCGGCAATCACGACATGTTTGAATACAAATGAGCGGTATCAGGCCAAACGTTACTAACGTAGCCACGCTGTACAAAAATCCTCTAACTCTTGCGTTCATGTCTCTTTTTCAGATTTTAGCTTTTAGCCATAGTATTATCTATGAAATATCCGCTGGATTACGGCCGTGTGATTTTTGCCCTAATCCGGCTCAGACTTGTCTGCGTTACGCCTAAATAGGTGGCGATACTTCCCAGCGGCAATCGCTGTAACAAATCCGGTTCTTTCTCCAACAGCTCCTTATACCGTTCCGAAGCGATAGCTGACAACATAGAGATCAGCCGTTCCTCAGTGGCAAGCAGCTCCATTTCCGCATAACGCCGTCCCCAATTGGCGATGTGCAAGTCTTCCGAAAACAACTCTTTCAGTTTTTTCCTTTTCAATACATATAAGACGGAATCTTCCATCAATTCCATTGTTTCATATCCCGGCTCGTCATTTACATAGCCTTTCATAGAAACAACGGTCGCTCCCTCTTTGCCGACCCAAAAAGTAATATCTTTCCCATCCACCCAAGTATAGGCACGAACAATGCCTTGTTTAATGAAAAAGATGTCTTTCTCCACCTTGCCGCATTTCAATACTCGGAATCCTTTGGGATATGAGACTTCAGTCAGGCATTGTTGCAACCTGTCCAAAGATGCGTCCGGCATGGCATATCTTTGGTTGATGATTTCCTTTATATCCATAGTTCATTGCTGTTGTTAGTGTGCAAAATTATAAAATAGCATACGGAAACGAGAATAAACAGATGTTTTTTGTCAAATGAAAAGTCTGTTTTTGCCAAATGTAAAAAGCTATTAGGGATTGTTTGTTTATTTTTGCGCCCGAATTTAATAAATTATAGGTATGAATTGGATAATCTTATTATTGGCAGGATTGTTTGAGGTGAGCCTCACATTCTGTTTAGGGAAAGCGAGAGCGGCATCAGGAGTTGGATTTTATTTGTGGGGAAGCGGTTTCCTTGCCTCTACCGTACTGAGCATGACTTTGCTTGCCAAAGCGGTACAGACTTTGCCTTTGGGAACTGCGTACGCCATTTGGACGGGAATCGGAGCGGTTGGTACGGTTTTGATTGGGATATTCGTTTTCAAGGAACCTGCTACTCCCATCCGCCTTTTCTTTCTCTTCGCGCTCATTGCATCCTTGATAGGATTGAAAGTCGTGTCATACTGAAAGGAGACGACAAATGAAGTATGAATTAAGAGAGAACCAAGGCATTCCGGTAGCTCTGATGGCTCTGATGGCAGTTGCTACCGGACTTTCCGTTGCCAACTGCTACTACAACCAACCTTTGTTGGGTAGCATGGCAAAAGATTTCGCGGTAAACGACTTTTCTGCCAGCATGGTAGCGACATTGACACAGATAGGCTATGTGACTGGACTTGTGTTTGTCATCCCGCTTGGTGATTTGATCTCACGAAAGAAACTGATATTGACCAATTATATCATATCTTCGTGCGCCTTGCTTGCCATAGCCCTTGCTCCGAACATCTATTGGGTGTGGGGCGCATCATTGCTTGTCGGTGCTTCTTCGGTTATGCCGCAATTTTTCATTCCGTTAGTATCTTACTATTCAGCCCCTGCGCACAAGGTGCGCAACGTAGGGATTATACAATCTTGCCTGCTCATAGGCATTCTTGGTTCACGGGTATTCAGTGGGTTCCTTGCTGACGTATGGGGATGGCGCTCCGTCTATTTTGTGGCTTGCTTGTTTATGCTCGGATGCTTCCTGATGATTCACCGGATGCTACCCGTGCTGTCTACCAGTTCTCAAGAAAGTTATGCAGGGTTGATGAAATCTTTGTTGCGCCTACTCTCCCGATACCCCTACTTGCGTATCGCATCGCTGAGGGCGGCATTGGCTTATGGCTCGTTCTTCGCATTGTGGAGTTGCCTTGCTTTTCGAATGAAACAGGAACCTTTCTTTGCTACCGACGACATTATCGGAGCACTCGGTTTGTGTGGACTGGCAGGTGCATCCACGGTGGTTTTCATCAGCGGCTACGTCCAAAAGTACGGTGCGAGGTTCTTCTCTATTGCCGGAGGATGCGTAGTGTTGGCTGCATGGATACTGGCATTTTTTGGGAATGACAGCTATTTGTGGATGATAATTGCTATCTTGCTGATTGATGCCGGTATGCAAAGCATCCATCTGGCGAATCAGACCAGCGTAGTCGCCCTTGACGCATCTGCCATCAATCGTATCAATACCGTTTATATGACCATTTACTTTTTGGGTGGTTCTGCTGGTACATTCGTTTCCGGTCTGTCTTGGCAGCATTACGGCTGGACAGGTGTGGTGGGGGTAGGAATTGCCTTTACCGTGGCTTCCTTGGTCGTAAACTGCTTCAAATCCCAACGACATAAGGGTGGACACTAAATAGTGTCTGCTGAATTAATTCACAGCCACAGGTTGAGGGGGAGCAGACGTACCCCCCTCATTCTGGCAATGGCGATGAGAATTCTATCTACCCTGATAAACTGTTATATACAATGGCAATATTCGGTGATATAAAATAGAAGCCTAAGACGGCAAACCAAAAGAGAGAAGATTGCATCTGAAGAACATTTTCAAGAGCGGAGAACTTGTTGAAGATTCAGTTACCGAGAAAAACTCGGCAACTGCTGCAGATGGTAAGAACTACATGACAAAGTTCTACAATCTTGACGCAATTATTTCTGTTGGTTATCCATGACAATGGAAGATTGGGCTAAACGTATTGATATTATTCTTGAAGCTGGAGGTGATGCCGTATTACATGATGCAGGAAAGGTTTCTGCTGAATTTTCCAAGAGCTTTGCAGAGTCATAGTTTGAGAAGTACCGTGTGATACAAGACAAATTATTCAGCTCTGACTTTGATAAATTCAATTCTTCTTTACCATTTGACGATGATAAGAATTGAAAGCCAAAATGGGATGAGGTGATTTCAAATCACCCCATCCTCAGCTTACTTGTCTATGTATGATGCTACAAAATAGACAATCGAAATGACCGTATAAAGGAAGCATGGTAAGAATATCCAAAGCAAAGTCTTTACCCAACCATTCGACAACCACACACCTTCATTCCTTGACATCATATTAGACATATCATAGAAATGGCGAGTGAGAATATCCTTGTTCTCCTTTCTGTGGTCTTCAAGAAGCTTGGACTCATCGCCAATGAGTTTCTTTCTGGCATCTGTCAGTTTCTCAATGTCGGCATCATCAACTTTAGCCTTGATTTTTATATCTCTCACTTTGGCAATAAAGCTATCAATGGCTTTTGTAACAGCGTCCGCTTTATCGGTGGCTTTAACCAAGTTGTCCTTGGCTTCCTGTAAAGAAGTTGCTGCTATTTTAAGTTCTGATTTTGCCGAAGTCAATGTATTACTGGCATCCTTGTAGGCTTGCAGTTGTTGGTCGAATTTGTCCGAAGTCTTGTCCGTTTCAATGTTTTTGTCAATCGTATTCTCGAAAGAACCGAAATCCATATCCGAGATTTTACTTTTACCTATTGGCATAATGTCAGTGCTGTTGGTTGAACATTCGGTTATCTGCCATATCCTTGCTTCTTGCGAGGTCTGCACAGACGATTAGCCATTATAGCGCAGCGATGCGCCCATGACAATTCATCCTCGTCCTTGTCACGTCCCCAACCAGACCACATTTAATGGGATCATCTCATTGGGTCGTTCTGGCATTCACACCACTTTCATTAGTGAGGCAGGCAATGACCGTGTGGGCAGGTACGTGATTGGATTCCTGAAAGAGAATGGGGTTAATGCGGATAATGTCAATATCTTCCACGAAAGTAAGTCTCCAATTTCACTTGCTTTCCTGGATGATAACAATGACGCAGAGTATATCTTCTATAAGGACCATCCTCATGATCAATTGGACTTCGTTTATCCAGATATTGCAAAGGATGACATTGTGATTTTCGGTTCTTATTATGCTGTCAATCCGGTGATCCGTCCCCAGATGACGGGATTGCTGGAATATGCACGCAACCATGGGGCAATCATTTATTATGATGTTAACTTCCGGTCTGCCCATCGGAATGAGGTCATGAAAATCACCCCAAACCTCCTTGAGAACTTTGAATATGCGGACATAGTTCGTGGCAGCAGGGAGGACTTTGACGTATTGTATAAGATGGATGATCCTAATAAGGTCTATAATGCCGAAATCTCATTCTATTGCAAGAAGTTTATCTATACTAACGGAGCGAAACCCGTAGTATTGAGGGCAGATGGCAGCTTTTATAAAGAATATCCTGTGCTGGCTACGGATACGGTCAGCACCATTGGTGCAGGCGACAACTTCAATGCAGGTTTTATCTATGGACTCCTGAAATACAATATTACTCGCGATACGATAGAACGGGGGCTTACGCCAGAGCAATGGGATCATGTGATGCATTGTGCCTTAATGTTCTCCTCCGAGTGCTGTAAGAGTATTTATAATTATATCTCCCCAGAGTTCGGAGAAAAAATGAAAGAAGAATTCAATAAATAAGATATACGTTATGATCGAAATTACAAACAAAATCTACTATGTGGGCGTAAATGACCGTAACAAGAGCCTGTTTGAGGGATTGTGGCCATTGCCGGATGGTATTTCTTATAATTCTTATCTGATCGATGATGATAAGGTTTGCCTGATAGATACCGTGCAAGTTGATTTTTTCACCCAGTTCTTGGAGAATATCTATGAGGTGATTGGTGATCGTCCTATTGACTATCTGGTCATCAACCACATGGAGCCAGATCATAGTGGATCTATTTCCTTGATCAGGAAATATTATCCGAACATTCAGGTGATCGGAAATAAGAAGACCTTCAGTATGATGGAGGGCTTCTATGGCGTGAAAGATCAAGAGATTGAGGTGAAGAACGGGGATACCCTTGAACTTGGGCATCATACCTTGAACTTCTTCCTTACGCCTATGGTGCACTGGCCTGAGACGATGATGACATTGGATGTGACACATCGTGTGCTCTTCTCGATGGATGCCTTTGGCTGCTTTGGCGCCTTGAATGGAGGGATCATTGATAGCGAGATCAATAGTGATGATTATTGGTTGGATATGATTCGCTATTATAGTAATATTGTTGGCAAATATGGCATTCCCGTACAGAATGCGCTGAAGAAGCTTGCTGGTGTCGACCTCGATTATATTTGCTCTACTCATGGACCGGTATGGCATGACCATGTCCAAAAGGTAATCGGCATGTACGACAAGATGAGTAAATATGAAACGGATCCTGGATTGGTCATCTGCTATGGTACTATGTATGGCAATACGGAACGTATGGCGGAGGTAATTGCCCGTGCGGCAAGCCAGGCAGGCGTAAAGGATATTAAAATGTATAATGTATCCAAGACCCACCACTCTTATATCCTTCGTGATATCTTCCGCTATCAAGGACTCATTGTCGGCGCACCTACTTATAATACAGGCCTTTATCACGAGATGGATGTGTTGTTGGCAGAAGTGGCGAATAAGGATATCAAGAACCATCTCCTTGGTTGGTTTGGAAGCTATGGATGGGCAAGCAAGGCTGTTGCGAAGATCCAGGAATGGAATGATACTCGTTTGCATTTCGAGGCAGTGGGTACTCCTGTAGAGATGAAACAGGCACTCACTCCTGAGACCAAAGTTCAGTGCGAGGCATTGGGGAGAGCTATGGCTGAGCGTTTGCTGCGAGAATAAGGTTTCGTTATATTTAATTTAATAATCTAAGCATGAAAAGAGTAAGGTTCGGTTTACTGCCAAGGATAATTGTTGCGATTATCCTTGGAGTACTCTTGGGCAATGTACTGACTATGCCATGGGTACGTGTCTTCGTTACGTTTAATGCACTGTTTAGCCAGCTGTTAGGCTTCTTGGTCCCGTTGATCATTATCGGACTGGTGACGCCTGCCATTGCTGATATCGGCAGTGGAGCGGGTAAGTTGTTGCTTGTGACGGTTGTTATTGCATATGTGGATACTGTGTTTGCTGGACTCTTGTCTTATGGGACCGGTTCTTGGCTATTTCCGGATATGGTCGCGTCTACCTCTGCGGAGCAGGTAACGAAACCGGAGGATATTTCTCCTTATTTTACGGTTGAGATCCCGGCTATGGTGGAGGTAATGTCTGCATTAGTATTTTCTTTCATCGTAGGATTGTGTATCGCCAATTGTCGGTTGGTGAAGTTAAAGGGCGTTTTTGACGAGTTTCAGGTGGCGATCACCAAGACAATTGAGAAGGTACTCATTCCTTTACTGCCTCTGTATATCTTCGGCATCTTCCTTTCTATGACAATGTCTGGACAGGTTTATCATATCCTTCTCGTCTTTGCGAAGATTATTTGTGTCATTGTTGTCTTGCATGTCGTGATTCTCATTTATCAGTTCTGTATAGCGGGAGGAGTGGTCAAGAAGAATCCTTTCCGTCTGTTATGGACCATGCTGCCAGCTTATATGACGGCCTTAGGCACCTCTTCCTCTGCGGCAACGATCCCTGTAACCCTAAAGCAAACAGAGAAGAATGGGGTTAGTAAGGGTATTGCTGGGTTTACGATTCCTCTCTGTGCGACCATTCACATGTCGGGCAGTGCGATGAAGATCACGGCTTGTGCCCTGACCATTTGCTTGCTCAACGGCTTACCCCATGACTTCGGCTTGTTCATGAATTTCATCTTGATGTTGGGCATTTGCATGGTGGCAGGACCTGGTGTCCCTGGGGGCGCTATTATGGCAGCTTTGGGACCTTTGGCTTCTATTCTCGGCTTTGATGCGGATGCACAGGCATTGATGATTGCCCTTTACATTGCCATGGACAGTTTTGGTACGGCCTGCAATGTAACGGGAGATGGGGCAATTGCATTGGTCGTTGACAAGATGTTCAAGGGAAATAAGACAGAAAAGGCTGAGCCTGTTCCTGTGGGAGAAGACGTGATGGATGCTTAGCCTAAAAGCTGTTGGAGTTGTTCAAGGTTCGTGGCGATTCCTATTTGTTGATGGTAGTCGCCCCGAATCATTCCGCGGTTCTGTAGCTCATCAAGTAGGTCAATGAGGGAGTCCCAGCATCCTTTTATGTTATAAAGGATAACCTTTTTGTGATGATATCCAATCGTGTTGGAAGATGCCAAGGTGAAAATCTCATCCAACGTGCCGATGCCTCCGGGTAGTGCAATGGCAATGTCGCTGTGACTTTCCATCAAGTCTTTTCTGTCACTGAGATTGTCACATAGGATCTTGACATCTACGAAGTCAGAGATCCTGCCTCCTTTTTCTACAAGGGATGGAATAACCCCAATTGTCATGCCGCCGGCTTCATGTACGGCTTTCCCAATACATTCCATCAATCCGGAATTACATCCACCATATACTAAGGTATGACCGTTCTTTGCCATCCAATAGCCTAACTCTGTGGTCGCCTTGAGATAGGTAGGGACAATCTGGTCGTTGGCAGAACAAAAGATTGCTATTTTCATATCAATGTCATTTCTTTTGAAGGCATAAAGATAGAGGTTTTCGCTAAAAATACAAAATAAATAATGCTAAAATTCTGTAACTCATTAATTTTCACTACCTTTGCACTCGAATTTATAAATACACTATTTGAAGACATTTGAAGAATTAGGCGTGAGCGAAGAGATTCGCCGCGCTATTACGGAGCTGGGCTTTGAACAGCCTATGCCCGTTCAGGAAGAAGTAATCCCGTATTTACTTGGTGAAGGAAATGATGTAATTGCATTGGCGCAGACGGGTACGGGGAAGACGGCTGCGTTTGGTATCCCTATCTTACAGAAGGTAGATCCTTCTCAAAAAGCAACTCAGGCTCTCATCTTGAGTCCTACCCGTGAACTCTGCCTGCAGATCGCTGATGATCTCAACGATTTTGCAAAGTATATTGAGGGAATGCATATCGTCCCCGTTTATGGTGGGGCTTCTATCGAGACGCAGATCCGTACCCTTAAGCATGGTGTTCAGATCATCGTGGCTACACCGGGACGGTTGATTGACTTGATGCATCGTGGCGTGGCGCAACTGGGCGCTGTGAATAATGTGGTGCTTGATGAGGCTGATGAAATGTTGAATATGGGCTTCTCGGATAGTATCAACGAAATCTTTGAGGGGCTGACCAGTGAGCATAATACCCTTCTGTTCTCGGCTACCATGAGCAAGGATATTGAGAAAATTGCCGTGAGCTATCTCCACGATTATAAGGAAATCGTCGTAGGAAGCCGAAATGAAGGGGCTGAAAACGTCAACCATATTTATTATCTCGTCAATGCCAAGGATAAATATTTGGCTTTAAAGCGAATCGTTGACTATTACCCTAGGATCTATGCAATCATTTTCTGCCGTACAAAGATAGAGACCCAGGAAATCGCTGATAAGTTGATTAAGGATGGCTATAATGCCGAGGCTTTGCATGGCGACCTTTCTCAGCAGCAACGTGACTTGACCATGCAAAAATTCCGTCAGCATCTGACCCAATTGTTAGTGGCAACGGATGTCGCTGCCAGGGGATTGGACGTGGATGACCTTACCCATGTTATCAATTATGGCCTTCCAGATGATATTGAAAGCTATACCCATCGTTCTGGACGAACAGGGCGTGCCGGGAAGAAGGGGACGTCTATTGCGATCATCCATACACGTGAGAAATATAAGATCCGGGCTATTGAAAAGGAAATCGGGAAGGATTTCATTGATGGAAACTTGCCTACGCCTCAGGAGATCTGTACAAAGCAACTCTATAAGGTGATGGACGAGATCATGAAGGTAGATGTGGACGAAGAGCAGATCGCACCGTACATGCAGGATATCATGCGGCAGTTCGAATATGTGGACAAGGAAGATATCATCAAGAAGATTGTTAGCATGACCTTCGGTAGGTTCCTACAGTATTATGCCAATGCACCGGAAATCGAGAAGCCTGTTTCTGGGCGTACTAAGAAGGAAAGCCCCAAAGGGAAAGTATCTAATGGGCGACGGAAGCATGAGGCAGAGGCTGGCTATAAGCGATTGTTTATCAATTTGGGTAAAGCGGATGGCTTCTACCCGGGTGAGATCATGCAATATCTCAATAAGCATGTCCGGGGCCATCAGGAAGTAGGTCATATCGACCTGCTCAGCAAGTTCTCTTATATAGAGGTCCCTGAAGAGGATGCGCCTAAAGTAATGAGGGCTCTGAATGGGACAACCTATAAAGGACGGGAAGTTCGTTGCAATGAGGCTGATGAGGCAGGACACGGAAAAGAGAGTGGAAGGCGTGCTAACCGTAGTGGCAAAACGGAACGAGGCGACCGGTATGTAGATGACCGGAAAGGGAATACCTCAAAGAGAAAGGCCAATTCAGGCAGTAAATCTCAATCAAGCCATGCAGATCAAGGCGATTGGCGCGATCTGATCAAGGGAAAGCCGTTTAAGTTGAAAGGCGAGGAACCTGATTTCAGTGAAGAAGGATGGGCACGCCGTAAACCAAGAAAAAAATAAGGAGTAAGCCATAAAGATGAAAGTTTGCAAGATTGTGATCGTATGCCTTCTCCTGTTATGTGCAGGGCAAGGGATGGCTGTGAATGTGGAGAATGGTGTCTCATGGGAGCTGGCTCGGTACCGTGCGGCTCATCTTTCAGGCATTCGGTATGAGATAGCCTTCTCCATTCCTGATGATCGTTCGGAGAATGTGACGTTTGAAGAAACAATCTTGTTTGACTATCAGGGGGGTGATGACCTGCAGATAGATTTTCAAGGGAAAGACTTGGATCCTGTTGGGAAAGTAAACGGAAAGAAATTTCCTTTGTCTGTCAGCCATGAGCATCTTGTCCTTCCGAAACGTTTATTGAGAAAGGGCAGGAATATAGTTCAGTTGTCTGGCATTTCTGCCGACCAGTCTTTAAATCGGAATGTGGATTATCTCTATACTCTCTTTGTGCCAGCTCATGCCCGGAGCGTCTTTGCTTGCTTTGACCAGCCTGACCTAAAGGCACGGTTTTCATTGTCCTTGACGATGCCGTCCGATTGGGTAGCGATCAGCAATGCCTCTGTCCTGCATCAGAAAAGCAAGAAAGAGAAGCATTTGCCTGCCTATTTGAAGAAGGTGAGATTCGAGGAGAGTGATCTTCTTCCTACTTATCTGTTCTCGTTTACAGCTGGGAAGTTCCAGCGTCAGGTAGCTGAACGGGATGGGCGACAGTTGGAGGCTTTGTACCGTGAGACGGATTCCCTGAAAGTTGCCCAGATGGATAAGGTATTTGATGAAATAGCCTTATCATTGGGGTGGTTGGAGAAATATACAGGAATTGCCTATCCGTTCAAGAAGTATGGCTTTGTAGTATTGCCGGGATATCAGTTCGGTGGCATGGAACATCCTGGGGCCATTCAGTTTCGGGATAAAAGCATTTTCTTGGGGAAAGACCCGACACCGGATGAGGAGTTGAATCGTCTGGAATTGATCGCGCACGAAACAACGCATATGTGGTTTGGCGACTTGGTGACGATGCGTTGGTTTAATGACGTTTGGACGAAAGAGGTCTTTGCTAATTTGTTGGCAGACAAGATCAGCAAGGAACAATTCCCACAGATCAATCACGACTTAAACTTCTTGAAGGTCTATCAGACACGTGCGTTGGCCACAGACCGGACAGATGGCACGCATCCTATTCAGCAGTCCTTGGATAACCTGAACAACGCAGGACTCCTATATGGGAACATTATTTATGACAAGGCTCCTGTCATGATGCGGAAGTTGGAACAGCAAATGGGACAAGAGGCGTTTCAGCAAGGTCTTCTGCATTATCTCCGGAGTTATGCCTATTCCAATGCGACATGGGATGACTTGATTGCTATCTTGGATTCCATCCAGCCCCATGCCAACCTGAAGGCCTTCAGTCATGTCTGGGTAAAAGAGAAAGGGATGCCTACGATTACTTGCCGTTATAAAGATGGCAAGATCTTCGTTGACCAGACAGATCCTTTCCGCCGTGGGTTGGTGTGGAGACAAGAGTTTAAAATAGGATGCGTGTATGATGGGACTCTTGCAGAGTTGACAGACCAGGTGGAACAAGCTCATGAGGAACTTCCTTTTGCGATGTATCCCCAACAACTATATTTGAATTACGATGGTAGTGGATATGGGCGTTTCCTGATCACGGAACCGGAGCAGAAGGATGCTTTCCATGATTGGTATGATCTTCCGGAAACGAATCGCTTCGCTGCCATGATGAATATCTATGAGAATTATTTGGCCCATAAGTTATCGGCAAAAGAAACGTTCCATGATTTGATGGATGGGCTTAGGAAGGAACGGAATGACCTGATCGCCTCTACTTGCATTGATTACCTGATGCGAGTAAAGTTTGATATGGAAGGGGCTGCCCAGAGGGATGCGGAAATCTATATGATGGATTGTGCCTACGATCATCCGTTGAAATCAGTCCGTTTGAAAATGCTACGTAATATGGGTACTACTGCTGTTGACCCAGAAGTGTTGGACAGTATCTATGGCATTTGGAAGGGGCAGAAGGATTCGTTGCTGACAGTCAATGATTATAATGCGATAGCCTATCATCTATCTCTTATGATGCCTTCCCAATGGAAACAGATCTTAGAGGTTCAGCGGGCAAGGCTGAAGAATGAGGATCAACAGCGTGAGTTCGATTATATATCCCGGGGATGTAATCCAGATGTGGAGGTGCAGAAGCAGTTGTTCTATGGTCTTTTGCAAAAGGAAAACCGTAGGATAGAGCCTTGGGCACGTAGCCTCTTGGCTCTTTTATGCGACAATGTTCGCGAGCCCTATAATAATGCTTATCTAAAGCCAGGGTTGGATGCCCTTCAGGACATACAACAGACCAGTGATATCTTCTTTCCGGGTTATTGGCTCTCGGCTTTGTTATCAGGGCATAAAAGCCAGGAAGCGAAAGAACGGGTCAGGGCATGGATAGACACCCATCCTGATTATCCCGCGACCTTGATGAACAAACTGAAAGAGAATGCCTATTATCTCCTGAATCGATAATAGGCATTCTTCATAGAACCTTAGGGATGAACCTCAATTTTGTCTATGTCTGGTGACCAGTTATAGGGATTGCCGATACTGATTTGGTTAAATCCTTGTTTAAGCGTGATGTCCAGTGAGAGTTGTGCGATTCCTTTCACAGGCTTACAGGGAATGCTTTTGATTTCTTCTCCATTCACATAGACAAACATCGTCCTAGCTTCTTTCTCATTGCTATATGAGATGGTCAGGTGATAGTTGCCACCTTCCTTGCTGTATACATCATCCCATTGGATGACATTGTCTTTTGTCCCACCGACATGGATGACTCCCATACTTCCACTGGCGCCTTCCATGGGTGATGTCATGATCTGCTTCTTGCGGATGCCTAAATCATCGTATAGAGGAAGGAATGCCCATTCCGCCTCATAGTGTGTGGGTTCAAGGCGTGTTCTTGCCGTGAGCTTTAGAAATGCGCTACCATGTGGAGCTACCTCCATGATGATGCTGTCTTTGGTAGCTTTCAGGTTCTTATGGTGGAGTAAGTCTCTGACTTGTGTCTTTCCGGCTAATTCCAATGTGCTCAGGGCGACATGAAAGGTCTGTTTCGTATCGGATGGATTATATAATGCTACCGCTCTGGTAGCTCCTTGTGGTTGGAGAATGTCTTTGGCAAGGACGTAAGTGTCGCCCTTGTGCTGATAGACGCGTGCCTGTAAATGCAGGGGATCTTGATTGAGGGCAATCAGTTCAGTATTTTTCAGAAGAGCCAGACTTTGTGGCTGGATCTTGTTGAGATCGCAACCAATCAGTAGTGGACTGCTCATCATGCACCACATTCCGAAATGGGTCTCGTCTTCTGTGTCAGTCAGTCCTGTCCCTTGCAGTTTTTGTGGACCTTTCATTCCAACGATAAGCATGTCCATATCGTTGTATTTGCCATTCCGTGCAAAGGCTGACAGATAAAGGTTCTTGCCGATGACATATTTCAGGGATTTCCAATTCGTGTTGATATCACCGCTGATGCGCCAAGAGTCTGCCACCTTCTCTGCCCATGTGCCTGGAAACGCCCAACGGCAGATATTATATTTGACATCCGGGCGACCATACAGGTGAATGGATTTGGAGATAGAGGTGTATCTTTCTCTTTCGTCTAATCCTAAGTCCTGGCCCCCACAGAAATCGACCTTGATGAAGTCGAAGTTCCAGTTGCGGAAGAATACCTTGCTGTCACTTTCCTCGTGACCGTAGAGACCCGCTGTCAAGCCATTCTCGTCATGATCCCAAATGGAACCGCATGTCCGGGTTCCTGCATCAGAATAGATGCCAGCCTTTAATCCGAGGGAATGGATGTAATCGGTCACAATGCGCAGCCCATGTGGGAATCGGGAGGGGTTGGGTATGATCCCATGCGTTGGGTCTCTGTATCCGAAGAACCCATCATCAATGTTGACATAGTTATACCCTACAGCTTTCAGTCCCAGGCTATCCAACAGGAACGCCTGCCTTTTAATCACTTGTTCACTGATATTTACTCGAAATGCGTTCCATGAACTCCATCCCATCATGGGATTGTTGTCGGCTGGACTTGGAATAGCGGTCAAGATGCAGAATCCAAGTATGGTGAGGTTTCTTTTCATATTTAGATGAGTTGATGTTTGATCCTAATGGATAATGTGTACTCTGTACTCCGATGGGAGTCGTTGATGCCACAAAAATAGGCAAAAGTTTCCGTTCTTCCAAAGAAAATGGCTTTCGTTTTGATCTGTCTTTTCATTTTTAAAGAATTGGATATCAATTTGTTGAAATACGTTATAGATTTTTCCTATGGGTCGATAGATTTTATCTGTTGTGGGGGAAAGGGAAGATTCCTACCTTTGCAACGTAAAAAATAACATTATTCACAATTAAAATAGAAACAATATGCAAGCAATTATCAATCAACACGTACCAGAGTTCACAGTTCAGGCTTTCCAGAACGGTAGTTTTAAGACCGTATCCAACCAGGATATCGAAGGTAAATGGGCTTTATTCTTCTTCTATCCGGCTGACTTTACATTTGTTTGCCCAACGGAATTGGAAGACCTATCCGAGAAATACGATGAGTTGAAGGCTATGGGAGTGGAGGTTTTCTCTGTCAGCACGGACACTCATTTCGTTCACAAGGCTTGGCATGATACCTCCGATCGTATTGCGAAATTAAAATATGCCATGCTCGCCGATCCTATTGCCGTTCTCTCCCGTGGCTTCGGTGTTTATAAAGAGGACGAAGGCGTGGCTTATCGGGGCACGTTCTTAGTAGACCCGCAGGGCCTTATCAAGTTGTGCGAGATTCAGGATAACAGCATTGGACGTAATGCCGACGAACTCGTGCGCAAGGTGAAAGCTGCGCAATATGTGGCTTCTCATGATGGGGAGGTATGTCCAGCGAAATGGAATGAGGGCGCTGAGACTCTCAAGCCGAGTATCGACCTCGTAGGAAAACTCTAAGCCTATGTTAGATCAGGAAACACTCAAGCAGGTGAGAGGCGTGTTGGAAGGGATAGGCACGCCGATCACTTTGTTGGTCACCCGTGACAAGGAGTACGCCCATGCGGATTCGTTCAGCCAGTTCGTTGAGGAGGTTGCTTCTTGTTCCGGGTGCATCAACGTTGAATATGAGCAAGGCGAGGCATTCTCTTTCAGGATCATACGGGATGGGAAGGATACTGGTATCGCCTTCCGGGGCATTCCTAATGGCCATGAGTTTACGTCGTTGTTGTTGGCTTTGCTGAATGCTGACGGGAAGGGACGGAATCTTCCAGATGAGGCTTTACGACGCCGTATCCAGAATCTTGCAGGCAAAGTGAAATTGTCTACTTATGTCTCACTTACCTGTACGAATTGCCCGGATGTGGTACAGGCACTGAATGTGATGGCACTTCTCCATGAGGGGATCAGCCATGAGATGGTAGATGGATCTCTCTTCCAAGAGGAGGTGGACAGATTGGGCATCCAGGCGGTGCCTTCCGTTTATGCAAATGGCAAACTTCTTCATGTGGGCAGAGGGGACCTCGGCGAGCTGTTGGGGAAGTTAGAGGATCTGATGGGTACCGCCAACAGCACAGAAGGGCAGGATCTTCACTATGACTTTGACCAGATCATTTTGGGAGGGGGACCCGCAGGCGTGGCTTCTGCCGTGTTCTCTGCACGGAAGGGATTGAAAGTGGCTGTCGTGGCACAGAGGATCGGTGGACAGGTGAATGACACAACTGCCATCGAGAATATCATCTCGGTTCCACGTACCTTGGGCACGCAATTGGCTGCCGACCTTTTTCAACAGTTGGAGTGCAATGACATTGCAGTCTTCGTCAATCGTACTTTCCAGCATGCTGACCTTGATGGTAAGGTCAAGACGATTACCGTAGAAGGTGGGGAACAGTTTCGTGCCCCGCAGGTGATCCTCGCCACAGGTGCTAAGTGGCGCCGACTCGGGTTGGAGAATGAGGATCGCTATGTGGGACATGGCATTCATTTCTGCCCGCATTGCGACGGACCTTTCTACAAAGGAAAGGATGTGGCAGTGATCGGTGGTGGCAATAGTGGTGCTGAAGCTGCCATCGACCTGGCGGGTATTTGCCATCACGTCACTGTCATCGAATATTCTGGTCAGATGAAAGCGGATGCTGTGCTTCAGGAGAAGCTGAGGAATTTGCCCAATGTGGAGATTTTCTTTAACAAGCAAACATCAGTATTGCAAGGTGATGGCGCACGACTGACGGGCATCATCGTGAAGGATCGGCAGACAGGAGAGGAGATGGCGTTGCCTGTGGATGGCGTGTTCCTTCAGATCGGACTTCAGCCTAACTCTGACCTTGTCAAGGGAACAGTGGAGATGAATGCACGCGGGGAGATCGAGATCGATGGCCATAATCGCACGAACATCCCGGGAGTCTATGCCGCGGGGGATGTCTCTACCATCCCTTTCAAACAGATTATGATTGCCATGGGAGAAGGGGCAAAGGCTGCCTTGGCTGCCTTTGAGGATAGGATGTATGCGCAATGACCTGAAGATTTGCCCTCTTTCACACATTAAAAGAAAGGCGCACCGGTTCAGTTTTCCAACTTGAACGGCACGCCTTTCTTGTCGTATGTCATCGTAGGTTATTTAATAACGAATTTCTTACCGTCCCGGATATAGATGCCAGGAGGCAGGAGCTTGGGATTCTTTCCCATCAAGCGTCCCATCAGGTCATAGATCTTCTCCTGGGCATCGGCTTCTTTCTGGGTAGTACCATTGATATTTAGGATACCTGTCTCCTCACCAGAGAGCTGATAAGCCTTGATCTCGCAGATCGCTAACCACTTTGTACTGCCATATTGCGATCCAGTAAACTTCAGTTGGAAGTATTTTTTGTCGATGGGGATCGGCAATCTTACGGTACTCTCTATGTAGAAAGGTATTCGGATGGTTTCAATACTGTCCAAATGTGCTGGGTCATCACCAGCATAGATCACCATATTAGCAGCGTCATAGTAAGACGATGTGCTCCCATGATCGCGCTGAACTAAGGTCAAGACATCAATGCGCGAGCCCGTAGGCTGGCTCAGCGTGATGCTGTGTGGATAGCCTACAACAGAAGAGGTATAGTGGGAATGCCAGAAGGTGGTGACATCATTGTCGACGGCATATCGTCCAGGTGCCGTTTCTCCATTCGTCTCTTCGTCGGAAACGCTCTCATAACGAAGTGTGACGGATGCTTTCCCTGACAGCTCTTCTTTCTTCCCGTAGAATGAAATGTCGTTGATGGCCATCAGACTGCTGTTGGTAGCTCCTTTCAGGAATGTGATACGCAAGTATCGCTGGGTGCAAGGCTTGTTGAAGACAATGGCTGGACGCTCCATGTCGAAGAAAGCATGGTTCTCATCTAAGGTCTCCCAGGTGATGTTGTCTGCGCTCTGCTCGACTTTAGCAGAGACAGCTCGATATGAGCTCTTACGTGCAACGTAAAGTTGCATGCC
>CAJLYG010000042.1 GCA_905210845.1 uncultured Prevotella sp. | reverse complement strand
GGTGCCGTAGTGGTTCAGAAAGTCCGCGAGGGCAAGGGCGACTATGGTTACAATGCTCATAGCGATGTTTACGAAGACCTTCGTAAGGCAGGCGTCATCGATCCTGCAAAGGTGGCTCGTGTCGCACTTGAGAACGCCGCTTCTATTGCAGGCATGTTCCTCACAACAGAGTGCTTGATTTGCGACAAGCCAGAGCCAAAGACCGCTCCGGTAGCACCTCAGCCAGGAATGGGTGGAATGATGTAATTTTGTAACCTATAGATAACAAAAAGGGGGATGATGCTTCGCGTGTCATCTCCCTTTTATGTTTTTTTTAGAAAAAGAGCCGAATTTTCTCAAGAAAAGTTTTGCAAGGAAAGAATAAGTTATTAATTTTGCAATTGGAGAAATAAGAAAGTATCGGATCGAATCCGACGAACATATTTTTTTGATTTGTTTTAGTAGATTAGTTTTTAAGTAGTTTGTTTTTTGAAAATCGGTTGTCGGGATGACATCCGATTTTTTTTACGCCATAAAATAAAGGGAGAATTATTTTGCTTTCTTCCGGCTTTGCATTATCTTTGTACCATGAAACAAAAAATTGATTGGAAGATGTTCTTCCTTTTCTTGGTTGTCTGTGGCGGTCTGTATATCCTGACCCACTCCTTTTTCATGTCTTTAGGCATTTTGCTGTTGCTGTTCGTAGGGGAAAACTTCTACAACGAATATCGTGATCGTCATCGTCGGAAAGACGAATGATGGTTCATGTTGTGTGTGACAAATAGATCGTTGACGCAAAATGAAACAGTTAATAGGACTTTACCAGTCTTGGAGCGGTCGGGAACCGGTCCAGGTAGAGAAGCTTCCGGGTGCGGGCAGTAACCGCCAGTACTACCGTATGTGGGGCATAGATGGCAAGACGGTGATCGGGGTGATAGGAACCAGTAGGGACGAGGACCATGCATTTGTCTATCTTGCCCGACATTTCTCGCAAAATCAGTTGCCCGTACCCCGTATCCTTGCGGTTAGTGATGATGAATTGCGGTATCTTCAGACCGATTTGGGACATACCTCGCTGTTTGACGCCATCAAAGGGGGAAGGGAAGCTGGAGGAAGATACAACCAGTATGAGAAGAACCTCCTCTCAAAGACGATCAGGGAATTGCCTAAAATCCAGATTCTTGGCGCAAGGGGAGTGGATTGGGGCAATTGCTATCCCCAACCCGTGTTTGACGTGGACAGCGTTTTGTTCGACCTGAACTATTTCAAATATTGCTTCCTGAAGGCTACTGAACTGGATTTCCATGAGCTGAAGTTGGAAGCGAACTTTCGGTTGTTTGCCAAGGATCTTACTTCTGAGTCGATGGATAGTTTCCTGTATCGCGATTTCCAGGCGCGCAACATAATGTTAGACGCGGAAGGGAATCCGTATTTTATTGACTTCCAGGGTGGTCGAAAAGGACCTTTCTATTATGATCTTGCATCGTTCCTATGGCAAGCCTCGGCAAAATATCCTTTTAAGTTGCGCCGTGAACTTGTTTATGAATACTATCATTCGCTCAAGAACTACACGGAAGTGCCCAATGTCCGTCATTTCGTAGAGCGCCTAAGTCAGTTTGTCCTGTTCCGTACGCTCCAGGTCTTGGGTGCTTATGGCTTCCGGGGTTACTTTGAGCGTAAGCAGCATTTCCTTGATAGCATTCCTCCTGCCATGGATAATCTACGTGAGCTACTGAAATTGAGGAAGCTGTTTCCTTATCCTTACCTGATGGATCTGTTGGCCCGGCTGACGGAACTCCCACAGTTTGCCCATCAGAAACAACCCTTGGTGCCTCGTTCAGACGGCTACAAGACCACAGAGACTACCATTTACAAGTCCAACCCCTTGGATGGCCCAGCTACTTTCTCGAAGTATGATGGGAAGGGACCTTTGGTCGTCCGCGTCTATAGCTTTTCCTATCGTAAAGGCATTCCTGAGGATCCAACGGGTAATGGGGGAGGCTATGTCTTTGATTGCAGGAGTACCCATAATCCCGGTCGGTATGAACCGTACAAGAAACTGACGGGATTGGATGAGCCTGTCATTCGTTTCTTGGAGGACGATGGGGAGATCCTAACCTTCCTTGAGAGCGTTTACCGTTTGGCCGATCATCATGTCAGGCGATATGTCCAGCGTGGATTTACTAGTCTGATGTTCTCTTTTGGATGTACCGGTGGACAGCACAGGAGCGTCTATTGCGCCCAACATTTGGCAGAGCACATCCATGACAAATTTGGCGTTGAGGTGCATGTGTGCCATCGTGAACAGAATATCAATCGTGTATTACCTGCCAAGAAGTGATCATTTTCTTGGCAGACTCAATGAAAATGATTATCTTTGCAGGATAAAAAAAGATTTCAAGGATCCATGATATGGAACAAGCGATGATTTTTGCAGCAGGGTTGGGTACTCGGTTGAAACCTTTGACCGATAAGAAGCCTAAAGCCCTGGTGGAAGTGGGTGGGGAGCCGTTGCTCAAGCGTGTTATCTTCCGGCTGAAGGACGCAGGCTTTCGCCGCATCGTGGTTAACGTGCATCATTTCGCGAGTCAGATTGTAGACTATTTGCATGAAAACGGCAATTTCGGACTGGATATACGGATCAGCGACGAAAGTGAATGTCTGTTAGACACAGGCGGTGGAATCAAGAACGCATATTCCCTTTTTGATCCGGTGTCGCCTATCCTGATCCATAATGTCGATATCCTGAGCAATGTTGACTTGAAAGCCTTTTATGCATTTTCGGCTAATGGCGGAGAAGGACGACCGTTGTATGATGCTGTCTTGTTGGTCAGCGATCGTAAGACCAAGCGTTATCTGCTCTTTTCCCCGGACGGTCGGATGGTGGGCTGGATGAATATTGAGACAGGAGAAATAAGGACACCGTATGATTGGGTGCCATCGGAGGCAAGGAAGCTACTTGCCGATCCCTCTTCCTCTTGCTTGCACAAGGCAGCCTTTGCGGGCATTCATGTCGTGTCTCCAACCGTGTTCAAGGCGATGGAGCCTTATCCAGACAAGTTCAGTATCATGGACTTTTATATACAGAATTGCAGCCGTCTCCGCATTCATGGCTATTTGAGTGATGGATTGAAGCTCATGGATGTGGGCAAACCTGAAACCTTAAGGGATGCAGCGTCATTCCTTGAGGAATTGAAACAATGAATCTTACGCTTAATTATATATTATGATGCAACAGAAGATAATTATTTTGGATTTTGGATCACAGACCACTCAGTTGATTGGTCGTCGTGTTCGTGAACTTGACACCTTCTGCGAAATTATTCCTTACAACAAGTTCCCTAAGGATGACCCTTCCGTCATTGGTGTCATCCTCAGTGGGTCCCCTTATTCTGTCCACGACCCAGAGGCCTTTCGGGTTGACCTGAGCCAGTTCGTCGGTAAGGTTCCTGTGTTGGGTATCTGCTATGGTGCCCAATATATAGCTTATACTTGTGGTGGTAAGGTAGAGAAGACAAACACGCGTGAGTATGGTCGTGCCAATCTTCAGCAGTTTGATGTCGACAATCCTCTCTTTAAGGGATTCTCGGAAAACTCCCAAGTGTGGATGAGCCATGGAGATACGATCACGGCGATTCCTGACGATTGCCATGTCATCGCATCAACAGGTGACGTGCGATTCGCGGCATATGCGAGTACCAAGAATCCTGTGTGGGCAGTACAGTTCCATCCCGAAGTATACCATACTGTTCAGGGCAAGCAATTGCTTAAGAACTTCGTTGTTGATCTTTGCGGGAGTCGTCAGGAATGGAGTGCGGCCTCTTTCGTGGAGACGACCATACAGGAGTTGAAGAGCCAGTTAGGGAATGACCGCGTGATCCTCGGACTGAGTGGTGGCGTCGATTCCAGTGTGTGCGCTACTTTATTGCATCGTGCCATAGGGAATAACCTTACTTGCATATTCGTCGACCACGGGATGTTGAGGAAGAATGAGTTCCAAAAGGTCATGGATGCCTATCAAGGCTTAGGACTGAATGTGATTGGCGTAGATGCCAGTGATAAGTTCTTTAAGGACTTGGAAGGGGTTACTGATCCCGAGAAGAAACGTAAGATCATCGGGCGTGACTTTGTGGAGGTATTCAATGCTGAGGCAAAGAAGATCACGGATGCAAAGTGGCTGGCGCAGGGCACCATCTATCCTGACCGTATCGAGAGTCTGAGTATCACGGGGATGACGATCAAGAGTCACCATAATGTTGGTGGACTTCCCAAGGACATGAAGCTGCAACTGTGCGAGCCTTTGAAATGGCTTTTCAAGGATGAGGTGAGAAGGGTAGGCTATCAGTTGGAGATGCCTGAGCGCCTGATCAAGCGCCATCCATTCCCCGGTCCCGGTCTTGCCGTTCGTATCCTTGGCGATATCACACGTGAGAAAGTGCGGATCTTACAGGATGCGGATGATATCTATATTGAGAACATGCATCAGTATACCATGCCAGACGGCACTTCCTTATATGATCATGTTTGGCAGGCAGGGACAATCCTGTTGAGTACGATCCGAAGCGTTGGCGTCATGGGCGATGAACGTACTTATGAACATCCGGTTGCCTTGCGAGCAGTAACCAGTCAGGATGCAATGACTGCGGACTGGGCACACCTGCCTTATGATTTCATGGCAAAGGTTTCTAATGAAATTATCAATAAGGTAAAGGGGGTCAACCGGGTATGCTATGATATCTCCTCCAAGCCACCTTCGACGATAGAATGGGAATAAGGATATCCCATGGAAATACTTACTTCCCGTGTCCATGCCAGGAACATTTTTATGACAGCCCTTTCCCGTGGACGCGAGAAGTAATATGATAAGTCGTTACCTATATCATCCACGAAGACCTGCCTCAAGGCAGGTCTTCTTTTTAAAAGATATAAGGATAGGGCTATCCTTAGAGCCCGGTTTCCTACTTGTTCTTCAGCAGGTCTCGGATCTCCCCTAACAGCTTTTCTTCGTTGGAAGGTTCTGGTACAGCGGGAGCTTCCGGTTGAGGATTCTTCTTTCCTGCGAGCTTGTTAATCCCCTTCACGAGCAGGAACACACAGAAGGCAATGATGATAAAGTCGATCAGATTCTGGACGAAGGACCCGATGTTGATCGTGGCAGCCTGCATCTGGATGCCGTCTGCAATCTTCTCTGCGGGTAACTTGATTTTAAGATCCGTGAAATTAACGCCACCAATCAGCCAACCTATAGGTGGCATGATCAGATCATCGACGATAGACGACACGATTTTGCCGAAGGCTCCACCGATGATAACACCGACAGCCATGTCAACGGCATTCCCCTTTACTGCGAATTCCTTGAATTCTTGGATAAATTTTCCCATAACTTTTATCTGCTTGATATAATTAATAATGAAATTTGCAACATCGACTTGCCACAATGGCGAGGAAAGGATAACATCTGTCAAAACTTATTCCTGCCGAAGATGGTTTTTGTATATTTTAATACTCTAATTGCATGCAAATATAGAAAATATTTTGTATCTTTGCGTGCGAAAAGGAGAAAAAGATTATTTAATATAGTGTTATCTTTAATAAAAACAAAAGTAAAATGGTAAAAGTAGCTATTAATGGTTTCGGTCGTATCGGCCGTCTCGCTTTCCGCCAGATGTTCGCAGCTCCTGGCTATGACGTTGTTGCTATCAACGACCTGACAAGCCCGAAGATGCTTGCCCAGCTTCTGAAGTACGATACCACACACGGTGGCTATCAGGGCATCATCGGTGGCGAGAAAAAGCACACTGTAGAGTACAAGGACGCTCAGTACGCTGAGGACGGTCGCACGGTTACGGTTCCTGGTTCTATTACTGTAGACGGCAAGGAAATCACTATCTATGCTAAGCCAAATGCAGCTGAATTGC
Organism: uncultured Prevotella sp.; assembly: GCA_905210845.1. Classification (GTDB taxonomy): domain Bacteria; phylum Bacteroidota; class Bacteroidia; order Bacteroidales; family Bacteroidaceae; genus Prevotella. Next base: position 12,271 of record CAJLYG010000042.1, on the reverse strand, counting down.
CTTGGGGCGAACTCGACGTAGATGTAGTTCTCGAGTGCACAGGCTTCTATACTTCTAAGGCTAAGTCAGAGGCTCACCTGAAGGCTGGCGCAAAGAAGGTCGTTATCTCTGCACCTGCTGGCAATGACTTGAAGACTATCGTATTCAACGTAAATCATAAGACTTTGACTGCAGATGATAAGATCATCAGTGCAGCTTCTTGTACAACCAACTGCTTGGCTCCTATGGCACAAGCTCTGAACAATGTATTCCCAATCCAGACTGGTATCATGCAGACCATCCACGCTTATACGGGCGACCAGATGATCCTCGACGGTCCACAGCGCAAGGGTAACCTTCGTCGTAGCCGTGCAGGTGCTTGCAACATCACTCCTGCTTCTTCAGGTGCTGCTAAGGCTATCGGCCTTGTTCTTCCTGAACTGAATGGCAAGTTGATCGGTGCTGCTCAGCGTGTACCTGTTCCAGATGGTTCTACTACATTGCTTTACGCTGTCGTAAAGGGTAAGGATGTTACCGTTGAGAAGATCAACGAGGCAATGAAGGCTGCCGCTAACGAGAGCTTTGGCTACAATGATGAAGAGATCGTATCTTCTGATATCCTCGGTATGCGTTATGGTTCTCTCTTCGATGCTACTCAGACAATGGTAGTGAAGATTGACGACGATACCTATGAAGTTCAGGTTGTTTCTTGGTATGACAACGAGAACTCTTATACTTCTCAGATGGTACGTACAATCAAATACTTCGCCGAGTTAAAATAATAGCGAAGTTTCCATTAGGTTAATTTTTTAAAAGCAGCCATTCTCCGTGAGGAGAATGGCTTTTTTTGCTTTCTATTTGCCGGAATGTCATTTTTTTCTTATTTTTGCAGTCATGAAGATGATAACAATACTTGGTCCCACGGCTTGTGGCAAGACAGCCCTTGCGGTGGAGTTGGCAGATAGGCTGAATGCAGAGATTATTAGTGCTGACTCCAGGCAGGTGTACCGTGGTATGGATATTGGCACAGGGAAGGATTTGGAGGAATATACGATCCATGGGAAGCATATCCCATATCATCTAATTGACATCGTAGAGCCAGGGACCAAATATAATCTTTTCCAGTACCAGCAAGATTTCATGGTTGCTTATCAGAATATTGTAGACAGAGGCATTCAACCTATCCTGTGTGGTGGGTCAGGACTTTATATTGAAGCGGTGCTCAAGGGGTATTCCCTGTCTCCCGTCCCGCAGAACCCTGAGCTTCGGAACCGCCTAAGTTGTCATTCTTTGGAGGAGCTGACCAAGATCCTTTCCGATTTAAAGGCAAGGAATCATTCTAACATGCATAATACCACTGATGTGGATACAGCACAAAGGGCTATCCGTGCTATAGAGATTGAAGCCTACAATCTTGAGCATCCTTTGCCGGAGAGAGAGATGCCCGCCGTGACCTCCTTGATCATTGGCATAGACATCGAAAGGGAGGAAAGAAGGAAGAGGATTACCCAAAGGCTAAGGAAGCGGCTTGAAAATGGGCTGGTGGAGGAGATACAGGGACTTCTACAACAAGGAATCCCTGCCGAAGACCTCATCTACTACGGGTTGGAATATAAGTATGTGACGGAATATGTGATGGGTAAGATTACCTACGACCAAATGTTCACAGAACTCGAGATCGCCATCCATCAGTTTGCCAAGAGGCAAATGACATGGTTCCGTGGCATGGAGCGTAGAGGGATGAAAATCCATTGGATTAGCTGGGGTGACCCTGCTGGGGGATCTTTGTTGGAGAAAGCATGGAACGTAATTAATGAAAATATATGATAAATGATTCACGATGGGGCATCCTCTATTGCCCTAAGAATTCTTTTCATCCCCGCAAGCGCTGGGCAAAGATAGAAAAGTGCCTTCGTGAGAATAAGATCGATTACGATTTCGTTCAGAGCGAGGCAAGTGGCAGTGTCGAACGATTGGTAAAGATGCTGATTAACAATGGGTATAAGACCATTGTTATCGTAGGGGGAGATTCAGCCCTCAATGATGCGGTGAACTGCCTGATGCAGACTGACCGGAAAGTAAGGGAGTCTGTTTCCTTAGGAGTCATCCCTAATGGGCTGATGAATGATTTCGCTCATTTCTGGGGATTCAGGGAAGGAGAAACCGACCAAACAGTAAAGTGGCTCAAACAACATCGTGTGCGGAAGATCGATTTGGGCAGGATCAACTACAGTAATAAGAATCATGAGGCTTGTCATCGCTATTTCCTCAATTGCGTGAATATTGGACTCGTGGCTGCAATCATGAATCTACGGAGGCAAACCCGCCATTATTTTGGAGGATCAAGGACCTTGTCTTTTCTGTTTTCATTTCTCTTGATGATTTTCCAGCGGCTGGATTATAAGATGAATATCAAGATCAATGCGGATGTGATCAAAAGGCGAGTGATGACCGTGTGTATAGGAAACGCTACAGGCTACGGTCAAACACCCAATGCAGTTCCTTATAATGGACTTTTGGATGTCTCAGTCGTTTACCATCCAGAGATGACACAATTGTTCGAGGGTATCTATTTGTTCATGAAAGGAAAATTTCTGAATCATAAGAGTGTCCATCCTTATCGGACACGAGAAGTGGATATCCTGGCTGCAGAGCATGCTTTGGTCGGATTAGATGGACGGTTGATGAATACACCCGTTGGTCCTTTCTCTATCAAGGTGGAGCAGGAAGTCATTAATTTCCTGATTCCGGATTAGCCTAATTCCGAGATTCTCTGTAGTTCTTGTTCGTTCATGAGCTTAATCTTCCGTCCGTCAATGGCTATCAGCTTTTCATTGGCAAAAGCAGAGAGTGTCCGAATGGCATTGCTGGTCGTCATGTTCGACAGGTTCGCCAAATCCTCCCTGCTGAGATAGATGCTGAGTGTAGACCCGTCCTCTTCCAGTCCATAGCTGTCATGCAGGAAGATCAAGGCTTCAGCAAGGCGCCCACGAATATGTTTTTGGGTAAGGTTGACTGTTCTATCGTCAGAAGCACCTAATTCTTTAGACAGATGTCGGATAAAGAAAATACTGAGATTGTAGTTTTTTTTGAGAATGCTCACCACCGTCGTCATAGGGATCAGTGCCACCATACATGGCTCCAAGGCAGAGCCCGCTGTCTTATAGTCTTCGTTTGCAAAAAAAGCACGGTAGGCAAAGCACTCAGATGGCTTGATAACACGGAGGATTTGGTTCCTTCCACCGATGCCATCCTTATAAATTTTTACCTTCCCAAAGATGAGAAACATCAGCTGATCGGGGCTCTCGGAATCCTTATAGAGGATTTCATTCTTCTTGTATTTGTGGAAGGTCATAGAGGATGCTAACAACTTTTGTTGCTCCTCATTCAGGGGACCCCACAACCTGTCTAGTTCCTGTATGACTTCTCCTTTGCTCACTTCTTTTTGCGCAACCATAATCCTTACAACCTTTTTAACTTGTTGCAAAATTAGTAATTATTTCTTGAATAAGGATTTTATTTGACGAAAATTATATTATAGAACATAAAAAAAAACTTTTTACGACTTTTTCGGAGCATTTATTTGTTGGTTTGCTTTATTTTTACTAATTTTGAAAACAGTGTATGATGGCCTGATATCTAATCATGATAAAGCCTGCCAGACACAAATGTATAGTGATCAATATTAATTACCTTAATAGAGAACTATGAGTTATCTACGATTTGAAAAGTCTCTGATGACTAACCTGGAGGAATCTTTACCGAAGGAATTGCTACGTACAAATCGTTCGGGAGCGTACTCTTGTTCCACCATTGTAGACTGTAACACGCGGAGGTATCATGGCTTGTTGGTTGTCCCTGTTCCGGAACTGGACGATGAAAGTCATGTCTTGCTTTCTTCCTTGGACGTTACGGTCATCCAGCATGGAGCAGAGTTTAATTTAGGCCTCCATAAATATCAGGGCAACAATTACAGTCCAAATGGTCACAAGTATATCCGGGAGTTTAATTGTGACAAGGTTCCTACCACGCTCTACCGCGTTGGTGGTGTCTTATTGAAGAAGGAGGTTGTCTTCCAGCACTATGAAGACCGTATCCTGATTCGCTACACTTTGGTTGATGCGCATTCCGCGACCACATTACGCTTCCGTCCATTCCTGGCTTTCAGGAGCGTACGACAGTTTACACATGAGAATTCAACGGCTAACCGTGATTATTCCTTGGTGGATAATGGGATCAAGACGTGTATGTATGCCGGGTATCCTGATCTTTACATGCAGTTCAGCAAGAAGAATGAGTTTGTTTTCCAACCAGACTGGTATAGAGGGATTGAATACCCGAAAGAGCAAGAACGTGGGTATGCTTCCAACGAAGACTTATATGTGCCGGGTTATTTCGAGATGAATATCAGAAAGGGGGAGAGTATCGTGTTCTCGGGCTCTACATCTGAAATCAAGACCAGTACCTTGAAGAATCTATTTGACAAGGAAGTCGAAGAACGTAGTCCACGGGATAACTTCTTTCATTGCTTGGTCAACGCTGCCCATCAGTTCCATATCCGTAAGAAAAACGATGACCGCTATCTCCTTGCCGGATATCCATGGTTCAAGTGCCGCGCCCGTGACATGTTCATTTCCCTTCCAGGACTAACCCTGTCTATTGACGAACAGGATTATTTCGAGTTGGTGATGAAGACTGCAGAAAGAGGACTCCGAGAGTTCATGGAAAAGAAACCGCTTTCTGTACAAATCTATGAGATTGACAAACCGGATGTTCCCCTTTGGTGTATTTGGGCTGTCCAGCAGTATTCCGAGGAATTGGGCAAGGAGAAGTGCCTTCAGATGTATGGTAAATTAGTGCAGGATATTGTTGAGTTCATTCTTGCCAATAAGCATCCTAACCTCATCTTGGATGACAATGGACTGGTGAAGATTGATGGCAAGGAGGTGGCCATGACATGGATGAACTCTACCGCCAATGGTCGCCCGGTCGTCCCCCGTACAGGTTACTGCGTGGAAATCAATGCTCTTTGGTACAATGCGTTAAAGTTTGCGGCTTCCTTGTCAATGCTTGCAGGGAAGGAAGAGAAGGGGGGAGAACTGGAAGCGCGTGCAGATGTGTGCAAGCAGTCATTCTTGGACACCTTCCTTAACGACTATGGCTATCTTTATGACTATGTGGATGGCAAGATGGTAGACTGGAGTGTCCGTCCGAACATGATCTTCCCTGTGGCCTTTGACTATTCTCCTTTAGACCAGGAGCAGAAAAGGAAGATCTTGGACATCTGTACGAAGGAGCTTTTAACCCCGAAAGGGCTGCGCTCTTTGTCACCTAAGAGTGGGGGATATAACCCTATTTATGTAGGTCCACAGACGCAGCGTGACTATGCTTATCATCAGGGAACGGCTTGGCCTTGGTTAGGCGGCTTCTATATGGAGGCAAGCCTGAAGCTCTATAAGCGTACCCGCCTGAGCTTCATTGAGCGGCAGATGGTGGGATATGAGGATGAGATGTCGTACCATTGCCTTGGGACTATCTCGGAACTGTTTGATGGGAACCCACCTTTCCGTGGGCGTGGGGCCATGTCTTTTGCCATGAATGTAGCAGAGATCCTGCGTGCCTTGGAAATGCTGGAAAAGTATCAATTTAAATAGGAGGAAGCCTTATGAAAGTATTAATGTTTGGATGGGAGTATCCTCCTCATGTTTATGGTGGTCTTGCTACGGCAAACTTTGGCATATCCCAGGGATTGCATGCACAGGGAGGAGTGGAGATCACCCTTTGTCTTCCCAAGCCCTTTGGGGATGAGGACCGTAGTGCCTGCAATATCGTCGCCATGAACAGCGTGCCCATTGCTTACCGTGACGTGGACAGGAACTATGTGCAGAGCCGTGTGGGGAACATCATGGACCCAGATCTGTATTTCAGGTTTCGTGACCATATCTATGCGGACTTTAATTATATGAACGTAAATGATCTCGGTTGCATGGAGTTTGCCGGTGGTTATCCGGGAAATCTGCATGAAGAGATTAACAACTATTCTATTATTGCCGGTGTGGTGGCACGCACGCTTGATTTTGATATCATCCATGCACATGACTGGTTGACCTTCCCCGCAGGCATCCATGCCAAGAAGGTGAGTGGCAAGCCCTTGTGTATCCATGTGCATGCGACGGATTTCGACCGCTCCCGTGGTCATGTCAATCCTACCGTTTACGGCATTGAGAAGGATGGGATGGACAATGCGGATTGTATCATGTGCGTCTCAGAGCTTACCCGTCAGACTGTCATCAACCAATATCATCAGGATCCGCGAAAGGTCTTCACCGTGCATAATGCAGTCTATCCTTTAAAACCAGAATTAGAGGCAATCCCTCGTCCCGACCACAGGGGCAAAGAGAAAATCGTCACTTTCCTTGGGAGAATTACCATGCAGAAAGGTCCAGAGTATTTTGTCGAGGCAGCTAACATGGTGCTGCATCGCACCCGGAATATCCGTTTCTGCTTTGCCGGAAGTGGAGACATGATGGAGCAAATGATCTACTTGGCTGCAGAGAGAGGCATCGCCGACCGTCTTCATTTTCCTGGATTCATGCGAGGGAAGCAGGTTTATGAATGCTTGAAAGACTCAGATGTCTATGTGATGCCTTCTGTCAGTGAGCCATTTGGAATCTCACCATTGGAAGCCATGCAGTGTGGGACCCCAACCATCATCTCTAAACAAAGCGGATGCGCGGAGATCCTTCACAACTGTATCAAGGTTGACTATTGGGATATACATGCATTAGCTGATGCCATGTATTCTATCTGCAACAATGAAAGTCTCTTTAAGTATCTTCAGGAAGAGGGTAAGAAGGAAGTGGACCAGATTACGTGGGCTAAAGTAGGTGCATGGATCAAGGAACTATATGAAAGGACACTCGGTTGGAGGTAACCGACGATAACAATAACCATAAACATTTAAAGCGATGAAAACAATCTGTCTATATTTCGAAATACATCAGATCATCCATCTGAAGCGATATCGTTTCTTCGATATTGGTACCGATCATTATTATTACGATGATTATGAAAACGAGCGTTCCATCACGGACATAGCAGAACATTCCTATATGCCTGCCTTGAATGCTTTGGGCGAGATGATCAAGGACCATGGGGATTATTTCAAGGTAGCCTTTTCCTTGTCTGGGGTTGGCATGGAGCAATTGGAACTGCATGCCCCACAGGTATTGGAAAAGCTTCAGGAACTGAACCAGTCGGGGTGCGTAGAATTTCTTGCAGAGCCTTATTCCCATGGATTAGCGTCTCTGGCTAATCCCGAGAGCTTCTCTAAGGAGGTAAAACGGCAATGTGAGAAGATCAAGGAGTACTTTGGACAGTCGCCCAAGGTATTGCGTAACTCTTCTCTTATTTACAGTGACGAGATAGGGCAACAGGCTTCAGATATGGGATTCAAGGGTATGCTTACCGAAGGGGCAAAGCATGTACTTGGATGGAAGTCACCACATTATGTTTATAACTGTGCGTTAGCTCCGGATTTGAAATTGTTGTTGCGTGACGTAAAACTGAGTGATGACATTTCCTTGCGCTTCAACAATAGCGATTGGGATGAGTATCCTCTCTTCGCCGATAATTACATCAATGAAATTGCTTCTTTCCCAGAGGAGGAGCAAGTCATCAATATCTTTATGGAATTGTCTGCCTTAGGTATCGCACAGCCTTTGTCAAGTAATATCTTGGAGTTCATCAAGGCTCTTCCTGTTTGCGCTAAGCAAAAGGGAATCATCTTCTCTACGCCATCCGAGATTTGCATGAAGATGAAGAGTGTTGGGAACTTAGATGTCCCCGATACCTTGTCATGGGTAGACGAGGAGCGTGACGTGAGCTGTTGGTTAGGGAACCCGATGCAGCGTGAGGCTTTTAATAAGCTATACAGTGTTGCTGATCGCGTGCGCATCGCTGATGATCCTCGCATTAACGTCGACTGGGATTACCTCCAGGCAAGTAACAATTTCCGTTTCATGACCACCAAACCTTCTAATGTCGGTCTTGATCGTGGTATCTATAGTAGTCCGTTTGATGCTTTTACGAACTATATGAACATCTTGGGCGACTTCCTGAACAGGGTTAACAGCCTGTATCCAGAAGAGATTGGCAATGAAGAGTTGAATGGTCTATTGACGACGATCCGCAACCAAGGGGATGAGATTGACATGAAAGAGAAGGAGATCACCCGCCTGCAAACGAAGCTGGAGAAGATGGAGTCGACAGAGGAAAAGCTCAAGGCAAAGATTGATAAGTTGGAAGGGAAGAAAGAAGCTGCTCCCAAGAAGGCTCCGGTTAAAAGGAGTTCGTGCCGGAAGTCTTCAGCCAAGACTGCGGCTCCAAAGTCTTCTGCTCAGGAATAAACCGTCTTCCATTGACGGATTAAAAGAGGAATTGCTCCATGCAGTTCCTCTTTTTTTATTCCCCAAATGGGATCTCCATTCATAAAAAGAGCTCCCTGGCATCTCACCAGGAAGCTCTCCAATCAGAATGTTTATCTAGTTATATCCTATCAAGGACTCTTATTTTATCCATCTGGGATCACCTCCCGTCACCTCATCGTTGATCAAGGTAAAGTCAGCATGGGCAGCATCCTTGAAAGGATCACTGCTGAGGGTTGTCCCATTGGTATCATAGCAGGTAATAGTCGTTTCCGTATTGCCTTCTGCCAAACTTTGCAGGTTCTTGCAATCGTAATAGAAGTTATTCTTGAAAGTCGGGATAGCTGTCGTCTTCTGATTGGCAAACCCTCGTTTGTTATTGAATCCAACCACGATATTGTTCGTGAAGTTGATGGTGTTGCCGGTGAAGCGCACATAGAAGAAACGGTAGTTGGCATCTCCATCCCCAACATGATAGAAGGTGTTATGGTCGAAGGTGATAACAGGGGTTGCCGATACCTTTGACGAGGCGTTGTCCATACGCACTACATCACGGCTATTCGCGGAGTCGTACATTGTGTTACCGATGAAGTTGAAGGTATTATAACCGCCCTTTCGTGAGTCGAAGCAGTCACCGCCAGAGCATTCGATATGGTAAATGATGCAGTTTTCAATGTCGATGGTGTTGATCAGGGCTGCCTCGTTGATGTAGAAGAATCCCTTGGTGAATTTATGTATCTCACTGTTGGTGATCGTCAGTTCATTGAATTTCCCTGCTGTAGCGTAAGTGATGGCGTGGTCGGTGGTCTCATTCTGACTGCCGTCGAGGTTGACCTGATCCAAGACAAGTGAAGCTCCGTCGGCGAGTGCGAAGCGTCCTTGGATCACAGGATGGTCGGAAGCGCGCAATCCTTTCAGGGTAACATTCTTGTTGATGGTGATAACGCCGGCTTTTCCTTCAGTGTCACTGCTGATCATGTACGTTCCAGGCTTGATGACCAGGCGGTATCCAGCAGGTGCGTTCTCGATCTTTGTCCGGATGTCATCTCCTGGGCTCACCAAGATGTCCGTATCGGCAAGGTCGATGCCTGTTGTAAAGGTGAGCGTGCCTCTTGTCTTGCCATTGCTCCTTTTCATCACGGCTGTATATTCTGTTTCAGGGGTAAGTCCGGTAATGGTAGCAGTCCCTTGGGCAATATCATCTGCCGTGATTGAATAAGTGATGGCTGTCCCTCCATCGGAAGGGGTCAGCGTGATGGTCGTAGCCTCATAAGTCGCTGGCCATGACAAGGTCACCCACTTAGCGCCGACTTGTGATTCCCCTAAGGCATAGAAGATTTGCTCGGCATCGGTCTTGCAGGCTGCTCCCGTCCATTTTGAGTCGCGGGATGCATCTGTCGAGGTGATGGCTTGGATACGGAATGAGTACTGCGTCTCACCGTCCAGTCCTGTAATCGTATAAGGACTGGAGCTGGCGGTCAAGCCCTCAATGGTCTGCACTAAGTTGGATGCATTGAATTCCAAGCTATCGCCTGCATATATTTCGATCTTATAACTATCCGCATCTGATGATCCGTCCCATGTCAATTGCACATTGGTCTTGTTCTTTACTTTGGCTGTGAAATTGGTAGGGGAGAAATTCCTGCCCGTGATCAGCGAGGTAATCTCATCCATCGGATCGCTGCAACTTGCCAGTGCTAAGGCTGCGCAAAGGACCAGCAAATAGGTTGATAACTTATTTAACATGTTCATGATTTTTATTGTTAAGACATCCTTGTGTTAATACCCCAGCCAACTATTGTCAAGCTGTCCATTGCTGGAGTCGATAAAGGTTTGCCAGATAGGCCAGTACTGGTATTTGTCTGGGTTGTTACAGTAAAGGGCATTGATATATTTGTCCTCCAACTTAGTAGGGCTGATCCATGCCGTTTTCTCATAGCCTTCATTGGCGACGAGCCTGGTACCTTCCTCATCCGTATCTCCATGGTTCAGTCCGTAGATGACTAAGGTAACCCCGTCGCTGGCCAGCTTCGTATAGAGGTTGGCTGGAAGGTCGGCGTAGTCGCCACTGAGATTCCTGAGTTGATCGAGCTTTACTATCTCTGCTGCCAAGCTTGTAGAGAGCATATTCCAACGGATCAGATCCTCTTTCCGCAGTTGCTCACCGGCAAACTCGAACGCGCGCTGTTCTACGATACCTTTCTGGAACGCGTCTTTATTGGCTGTGTATTTTGTCATGAGCGTACTGACTTTCGCTGCGGGAAGGGCTCGCTCAAGGATGGGACGCATATATGAGGCGGCCGCAGTAGGTCCATTCAGGTAGTTCTCTGCCTCTGCTGCCATCAGGTAGACATCAGCCAACCGCATGTACTGGAAGTTGATGCCATCGTCATTGGTAGAGGTCACGTAGCGATTCATCCATTCATAACGTAGCTTGCCGAAGCACCACTTGTAGATGTTACGCAATTGTTGGTGTGTCTTCTTGACTTTATAGGTGATATTATTACTGGTGATTGTCGTGTCGTTGAACTCCAGTCGTATGGGACACAGGTTATATCGCGGCGTGCATCTTCCACGTCATAATCGTAGAAGAGGGTAGGGAGCGGACCGTTCACGCCACCTTTTGCCTGGAAGGTGTACTGGTCCTTGGTATTGTGCTGTACACCCCAGGTGAAGAGTACACGTCCTCGTCCGTCAGAGAAAGGAATCTCATAGATGGACTCGCCACCGGCAGTCACGTCATCTTGGCAGAGCTTCCGGAAGTTTTCCTCGAAGGTGCCAAGCTTGTTACAGCCTTGCTTGATGATATCTTCGCATTCGTCCTTGGCGATGGCATACATGTTGGCAGGTGAGAGGGCTGGGAGATTGCTCAGGCGGATAGTACCGTCTGCTCGCTGGCTATAGCCTCCTGCACAAAGGGCGATACGTGCCCGGAGTGCTTTGACGAAAGCCTTGCTCACACGCTCCGTGGTGGAAGTCGTTGAGGAGGCATTCGGCCATGCCACGTAATCCTCGGCTTCTTTCAGGTCGTCTAACAGGTGGACATAGATGGAATCACGGTCGGTGCGACCTTGGTACATGGTCTGGGTTGAGATTGGCTCCCACCGTGCAGGCACATCTCCCCATCCCTTGATCAGGTCGAAGTATAAGATCGTGCGCAAGGTGATGGCCTCTCCCAACAGGGATGCCATGTCTGTATTGCTTTCTATATTCCCATATTGCCTTAATCCTTTGATGGCCATGTTAGCACGCTCGATCCCTTCATAGAACTTAGCATACGCATTCGTCGTGTTATTCATCTGCGTATTGGTAGGCGTGGGATTATAAGCGCAAAGGTCGTACTTGTCGCCATCGGGGATCTTGGTGGCATCTCCGCCATTGATCCATTCCACGTCCGTGTTCATTCCATAATAAGGAATGAAGCGTCCGCGGTAGGAGTTGGTCTCCCCGAAAGACTGGAGGATGCCTAATACAGCATTCTCTGCCAATGAGTATTGTGCAAAGATCGAGGATGAGTCGAGTGAGGACTTGGTTTCTGAATCCATGTCACAGGATGTCATCACGATGGTGCAGAATGCTAATGCTATGGTCGAAAGTTTTTGGATATACTTTTTCATGTTCTTTTCCTTTCCGTTGATTAGAAGTTCAAGTTAAGGCCAACGACAAACTGACGGCTCTTGGGGTAAGCGGAATAGTCCACCCCAGGTGTCAGGTTGGTCCTGCGCACACAGTCTACCTCAGGATCGTATCCTGAATAGCCCGTGATACAGAAGACATTGTAGCCGGTCACATAAAAGCGAAGGCTGTTGATGCCGTAGCGCTTGGTGATCGTGGATGGAAGGGTGTAGCCTAATGACAGGGTGTTC
>CAJLYG010000041.1 GCA_905210845.1 uncultured Prevotella sp. | reverse complement strand
TGACAATAATAATAATAATACCATAGTTGTGGTTTGATGTAGAATTTCAATAAGATACAACGTATGGTATTATTATTGTATGGTATTATTGTTGTGGTTTGATGTAGAATTTCAATAAGATACAACTTCTCTCTCCAAAAAAGCTTATTGCTTCTTGTTGTGGTTTGATGTAGAATTTCAATAAGATACAACTATGCCATTATAAAAATTAATTCCTTATTAGTTGTGGTTTGATGTAGAATTTCAATAAGATACAACTATACATCACTACATCCAAATCCTTCAGCTGTTGTGGTTTGATGTAGAATTTCAATAAGATACAACAAAACATGCTAGTATTAAACAATAAACCATGTTGTGGTTTGATGTAGAATTTCAATAAGATACAACTATAGCGCCACAAAAAGAAAATAATTCATAGTTGTGGTTTGATGTAGAATTTCAATAAGATACAACCAATATCACCTTTATAATTCTATCAGTCCAGTTGTGGTTTGATGTAGAATTTCAATAAGATACAACAATAACAATTAAAACTTTACCAATCATCAAGTTGTGGTTTGATGTAGAATTTCAATAAGATACAACCAATTATAAATCCATAAAAAGATCTCCATAGTTGTGGTTTGATGTAGAATTTCAATAAGATACAACTCTTCTCTGTTTACTGCTCATTCGATGAAGTTGTGGTTTGATGTAGAATTTCAATAAGATACAACTGGACAACACGGCACTCGTGCCGAGGATGTGTTGTGGTTTGATGTAGAGATCCAATAAGATACAACGAAAGCCGAATACAGGGTCATGCTGTATCAGTTGTGGTATGATGTAGAATTTCAATAACAAAGCACACAAAGAACTTAAACATCATGCAGGGGAGAATTAATAAATTCCGGTAGATCGAAAACGAGATGATTTGACCTGTAAAATATGGACAGATACCTTTAGCGTCTTGTCATTATCATCTACTATGCCGTCAGCACCCTACAGATACGACGCATCTTGCGGCTGATATTCGCCTCGGAGGTCTTCACATAGCGTCGTGTCATGTTCGTATTCGTATAACCCGGAATCTTGGCGATAATGTCGATCGGCATCCCGTATTCGCCAAAATAAGGTACGATATTCGCAAATCAGCTTCAAATGCCGGACATCCATATTCGGATTCCGGCGCAGAAAGACATGGCGCATGCCCGCCACGCCGTTCTTGGCCTCCTGCTCAAGGTCATCGGGATGGATCCGCCCCCACATAACCGCCCTGCGGATCGCTGAAAAGCGCCCGGTGAAACTCCGACTCGTAGACGTGTTCGCCGCGGTGCAGGCCGAAGACCGAAACGGCACACCCGAACAAAAGGACCGACGTGGAGAGTACGGCGATGTGGCGGTCGAGCGCAACGGGATCGAGATCCTCCTCGCCGAATCGCCGGCTGGCCTGCAGTCCGGCATATGGTCTTTGTGGGGCATCTATTCAGGTCGGAGATTGTGGAGGCAAAGATTATAAATCGGAAGCTATTCCCGGTTGAAAAAGCACCATTTGAGACCTCACACAAGACAGGCGGCAGGGACTTGCGAATCCATAAGGATCTCCGCCTTACAGCTCGGACTCCTTTCGGTGCAATCGACCCACTCGCCGGACAAGCCCCGGCATGCGCCTCCGCTCGGGACAAACGACGCACATGTCAAAAAACAACCCCGCAAGCCCCAATCATGGAGAATTATTTTCTACTTTTGCCTGCAAAACAATCAGTTCGAATTTATGATTCAGCCTGCATCGAAAACCGCAAGGATTGCCTATTCCCTCATTGCGGGTATAATGATTATCCTCTTCTGGAGAAACATCGGCTTTGCGACAACACTTCTCGATATGCCGGGCAGCTCTATTCTCGGGCTGTCGATCAAGGCGTTACTCCTGACTCTTGCTGTCCTCATCCTGACGACAGTCGTCGTCAAGCCGAAAGAAGTGTTTTCTTTTCTCGGGCTGAGTGGAAACATGCTCAAGGGATTCGGGATCGCACTCCTTTGCGTGCTCCCCCTGTATCTTGTATTTCCTTTCTTCGGCAGCCTCAATACAGAATTGACATTCACCGTGTTTTATGACCGATGCATCCTTACCGGGTTCAAGGAAGAGCTGGTGTTCCGGGCGCTTATGTTCGGTTTGCTTTTCCGATATGCAAAAACAGGATTCTTCTGGGCTGTCATATTGCCGGCCCTCTACTTTGGCTCCGTACATCTCTATCAAGGACACGATGCCCTTTCGTCGCTCGCCGCTTTCGGTGTAACCTTCATCGGCGCACTCTATTTCAGCTGGATGTACGTCGAGTGGAATTTCAACATATGGATTCCGGTCGGATTGCACATACTGATGAACGGAGCCTGGCATATTTTCATTATGGAGGGTACGGAGGTCGCGGCGGGTGGCCTGATATCCAATATGGCCCGAATAGTCAGCATGGCATTGGCTATTGCCATTACAGTCTATGCATATCAGCGATATACAAGGCTTTTTACTTTCTATCGGGGTTTCTTTCTGGCCCCCTCTGGAGCGGAAAACGGATTTCCGACCCAAGCATATCCCTCGTTCACAATCAGCGCATTACGTAAAGCATTTTCCTCAAAGGTCACTCCTGTGATGCGGTCATCATGCACTCGTTTGCATCCCAATGCTTTCGACAAAGATAAGAAATCTTCAGTCCAAATACAAACTCAAAATCCGATTTTGCGCCGCGACCGCTCTGGCTGCCGGATGCCTTCCAAAGTATTCGGGAAGTAGCCCTGCTGGACAATTTGCTTCGCTGCGGCATGTAAGTTCCTCGCACGGCTGTAATAGCCTAAGCCCTGCCAAAGCCTAAGCACCTCGTCCTCAGTAGCTGCCGCCAAGTCCCCGACCTTGGGGAAATGCTGCATGAACCTTTCCCAATATGCCCATCCCTGTGCGATCCGGGTCTGCTGCATGATCACCTCACTCAGCCATATCGCATAGGGATCCTTTGTCTGCCGCCATGGGAGCTCTCTCCCATTCTCGGCAAACCATGCTAAAAGAATATGGGAAAAGGGCTGCGTCACTGTTCGGGATATTGTTGGTAAATGGTCAACCCGAATTCAGGGGCAATCGCGTAGATCCGCTCCATGATGTCTGCCAAATGGTGCTCATATTCTACCCACGCCTTGTCTTTCAGGAAGAAATAGAATTCGAGGGGAAGACCAGTGGTCGTTGCCTCCAACTGCCGCACCATCGAGGTCATCTGTTGGTTGACATCATCGCGCCTGGTTAAGTATTGCTCAACGTAAGTACGGAAAAGCGACATGTTAATAAGCTCCCCCTCCAAGTCTTTCTCTTGGAAATACTTGTGATCCACCAGATGCTTTTTCAACGTCGGGTCGGCCACCTTAACGCTCCGGAAATCGAAATAGACAATTCTCTTGACCCGCCTTCCGTCACTCTCCTGCATGCCAATCCAATTTTGAAAAGAGTCTTCCACCAATGTCTGGGGAGTGACCGTAATAATGGTATTGTCAAAATTCCTGACCTTTACCGTGGTCAGGGAGATATCCTCGACATATCCGTTGGCGTTCGCTTTCGGAACCGTAATCCAGTCGCCTTTATGGACCATGTCATTGCTGGTCAGCCTGATACCTGCCACTAACCCTGAGATGGTATCCTTGAAGACAAGCATCAGGATGGCAGAGGTAGCACCTAAGCCTGCGAATAAGGTCATGGGACTCTTCCCTATGATCAATGCCACCGTGATGATGACGCCTACGAAGATAATGATAATGCGGAGCACGCCACGGAATGAATGGAAATACTGCTGGGTGGCTGAGCGATGCTTGCTATCCAGCTCATTGAATCCATCCAAAAAGACGATAGATGCCTTGATTGACATGACCGTGATATACACAGCCGTGATCCGGGCTAAGATCTCCCGCACCGTGGGGTATTGGTAGAAAACCATGGGCAACAACCACCAGATCACGATCGCAGGTATAATCCGGCTCAGGGAGATAAGGACTTTATGATTGAAGATGACATCATCCCACTTCGCCTCTGTCTTTCCTGTGATCTTAGCGGCGAGAGGCACCAAGATATGGCGGCACAGCAACCCGCTCAAGGCTGCCAAGAGAATGGCTACCAACGCCAAAGCCGCATGCCGGACAATGGGCACAGCCTGCCCACTGATGCCGCATAGCTGAATGATATGCTCAACAAATAACCGAATCTTCTCCATCTTTATTGAGGGCTACACAAAGTTGTACAAACACGATCCTGGAAAATGCGCCCGTTCTTGCCATGCATGACGCCTTGGTTGATAATGGCAAAACAGAGATGGTGCCCATTAGCTGCCGTGCAATAGCCTGCCAAACTGCTGATTCCGGTCACTGTCCCTGTCTTGGCAAAGACATTGTCTTTGGTGAAGGAGCCTTTCATCCTACTACGAAGGGTACCATCAACGCCGGCTATGGGCAAAGATGGACGCAAATGCAGGTAGATATTGTTGTTCTGGTAAGCATATCTCAGCATCCTAACCAACAACTCCGGGGAGACATAATTGTAAAGGGAGAGCCCAGATCCATCCGCAATCCGATAGCGGGAAGGATCCAATCCGATCTTGCTGATCAAGCGCTTGATGACGGCACGACCACTCTTTGCGGTTGCCGGACGGTTCCCCGTGGATGCAGCAATCTGATAAAACATCGCCTCGGCATATAGGTTATCACTCTCCTTCAGCATCTTCATCAGCACTTGGTCAATCGTATGGAACCTGGACACGATACAATACGCATCCTCAGGCTTTCTCATTTCTCCCATTCCTACATCCAGTACGATCCCCGCAGATTCCAGTTCCTTCTTGAACCGCTCCATGAAAACGTCCTTACGACTGAACACCAAAGGAGAAAGGACAGGATTGTCATCATCCCAGCACCAACCTTCGCCTAAGGTAGCAGAATCCTTCATGGTCTTGTCAGCCATCAGGTTGCCCCGAATGGTGTCAACGCCCATCTTATGAAGGCTTTCCACAAAGGCTTTCATGTCATCCGCATTAAATCGGGGGTCAAAGCCCCCCACGCAATAGACATTCCCCGTCAGGGTATGATTCTCTATCTTTCCTGTATAGCAGAGATCCGTCTTGAATCGATAAGACCCTCCCAACTTATCGATGGCAGTGATAGCGGTGATCAACTTCATCGTCGACGCCGGTCTCATGAGCTGCTTCTCATGATAGCAGTAGATGGCAGAGTCTGCATCCAGGTCATACACCATCAGCCCCAACTGGGATGTCTTGAGCAAATCGCTCTTCATGAGCTGGTCAAGGCGATACTGTACGGATTGCGGCCAAGGGCGAGATACGCTGTCAACGACGACAGAGTCGACCAAAGTAGAATCTCCTTTGTCGTCATCATTGTCTTCAATATTTTCATCATTGACCTGCGCCTGCAAGGGCAAAGCCATTATCAGGAGCAGTATCCACAAATATCTTTTCATAACACTAACCTTGCCTCTTCTTTAATTCCTCCATGAACGACTCGTCATCTTCTGGCTGAACGCTCAGGATCTTTCCTGACACATGCTGCACCATCAGGTAATGGGAAGTACCGAAATTAGTCTTCATCGGCACACACTTTACGATATCCTTGACATTCACGATAGTCTTGGAAGAGAACCTGCCGTGGTCAATGACAAGGAAGCTCCCTTCTTCTCTCGTCGTGAAGGTATAGGTCGTATGGACAACTCTTTCAATCAACCCCACCACGATGATCAGCACAAAGATCCCAATGATTGCTAATTTGACCCAAAACAGGTAAAATAGCAATAATGTAAAGATGGTGATGCCACATTTGGCTGCCAATGTAAACCGTTGATGAAAAATTCTATCCATATCGGATGCAAAGTTACAAAAATTATGTAACTTTGCCATCGTAATTGCAAAATAACATGGTATTTAAATACGATTTCCTGATAATTGGTGCAGGCGTGGCCGGTATGAGCTATGCGCTCAAGATTGCAAGAGCCCACAAAGGTAAGATCTGCATGATATGCAAGACTTCATTGGATGAAGCCAATACATCATTTGCCCAAGGGGGCGTAGCATCAGTAACCAACTTGGAGGTGGATAATTTTGATAAGCACATCCAAGACACGATCATCGCCGGTGATTATATCAGCGACCCAAAGGCTGTGGAGCAGGTCGTCAAGAATGCGCCTGCACAGATTAAGGAGTTAGTCAACTGGGGCGTGAACTTTGACAAGCAGCAAGATGGTCAATTCGACCTTCATCGCGAAGGTGGGCATTCTGAATTCAGGATCCTCCACCATGCAGATGACACGGGCGCGGAAATCCAACGCGGGTTGATGGCTGCTGTACGTGCCAACCCCGACATTGAGGTGAAGGAGAACCATTTCGCAGTGGAAATCATTACACAGCACCATTTAGGGGTGGAGGTAACGAGGCGTACGCCAAACATAGAGTGCTATGGTGCTTATGTGCTGAACCCTGACACGCAGAAGGTAGACACTTATCTTAGTAAAGTAACCCTCATGTGCACAGGTGGATGCGGCGCTGTCTATCAGACGACGACAAATCCTATCATCGCCACCGGAGACGGCGAGGCAATGGCCTATCGTGCAAAGGGCACGGTAGCTGACATGGAGTTTGTGCAGTTCCACCCCACAGCCCTTTACCATCCGGGTGAAACGCATCCTGCCTTTCTGATCACAGAGGCGATGCGTGGATATGGAGGCATTCTCCGCTTGCCCACCGGTGAGTCCTTCATGGAGAAATACGACAAAAGACTATCGCTCGCCCCGCGAGATATCGTAGCTCGCGCCATTGACAAGGAGATGAAAATCCATGGACTGGACCATGTATGCCTGGATGTCACGCATAAAAACCCAGAGGAGACAAAGCGCCACTTCCCCAACATTTATCTGAAATGCAAGACGATAGGCATTGACATCACCAAGGACTTCATACCTGTACGCCCAGCCGCCCATTACATGTGCGGTGGCATCAAAGTCGATTTAAATGGTTGTTCCAGCATCAAGCGCTTGTACGCCATCGGGGAGTGTTCATGCACGGGATTGCACGGAGGAAACCGCCTGGCAAGCAATTCCCTCATCGAAGCTGTCGTCTACGCCGACGCTGCAGCCAAGCATAGCATCGCCCATGTAGAAGATTATTCGTTCAACGAACAAGTGCCAGAATGGAATGATGAGGGGACCATGACGAATGAGGAACGCGTTCTCATTACGCAGAGCGTCAAGGAAGTAGGTGAGATCATGAGCAATTATGTGGGGATCGTGCGCAGCAATCTCCGCCTGAAACGTGCGTGGGATCGCCTCGACTTGCTTTACGAGGAGACTGAGAGCCTGTTCAAGCAGGTCAAGGCAAGCCGAGATATCTGTGAGCTCCGCAATATGATCAACGTGGGGTATCTCATTACAAGGATGGCCATTGAGAGGAAGGAATGCCGTGGACTACATTACACGACCGACTATCCTGTCCATGCTTACGACTCTATCTGAGAAGCAGGTTAGCGCGTCAGCGAGAACTTGATGCTCAGTCCGAAATCACGCGTCGTTGTTGGATAGCTACTGCTGCTCAACAGCGGCGTGTTTGTTTGCCTGTCATAATAAAAGCTCATCGTTAGGATTCTGGAAAGCGTGTAGTCGGCAACGAACGACAATTTCAAGGCTGTGTTCCCACTGCTTGCGGTGCTGCTCACCGTGGCGATGTCCCTACAGATACTTGCTTGCTTACGGTAGCTCAAGTCCAAACGTAGGTTCAGGTCGTGGTTTGCCTGAGCCTTTGCCGTAGGTTGTCCCTGACTTTGCCGAGTAGTCGTGTTCCCCTTCTGCGTAGTCTTCACAAGACGTTTATTCCGATTGAACGGATTAAAATTATTCAACTTATATCCCACTCCTAACACCCAATCATGACTGATTGCCTCATTGATCTGCACACTGGTCATGCTTAAGCTGAGTACACGCGTGGTTCGATATTCCAGCTTTGCCGTTAAGTTGCTCTGGAAGGTCATGTCTACGCCTAACAAGGGTGAGAATGCCTCATTGATGCTAACCGTTGAGATATTATACATGCTGCTTGGGATGGGGTTGCCCGTCGTGGCATTCGTGATAAAACCCCAACCATTCATGTATTCCTGGAAGGTACTATAACTGCTATAGGCACCTACGGCATAGAGGCTTCGGTAAGCATGGTTGATATTTACACTCTTGAAAACATCCCTGAACCAAGGCAACTTGCCTAAGCCACTATACCGTAGCGACCAATTGGGCAATAACTTTGCCAATGACGGGAATAAACTCAGGGAATGCCCTCCCATACTTGTATAGGTGGCAAGGAAGGCTGGTACCATGACATCGGCACTGTATGGGTCTACTCCGCCATTGACAGCATCAAAAGCCTGACCGGCCAATGCCGTCCCTGCAGGGTATGTAGCACCAACATACTGTGCCTCAACACGCTGTCTGAAGCTTTCCAATGAGCGACAGAATTTCGAGAAAGAGGCACTTTTGAAGCCATTGCTTGCATTTCCGATCCCTTCGAATGCGCTCCGCAACGAAATGGTAGTCATCGTCAAGCTTCCAGTCTGAGTCGTTGGATGACCTTCATACATATACTCAATACTCTTCGCCGTTATCTCAGAGCGGGTTGCGGTCAAGTCGATCTTCAAATTCTTCACAGGCTCCAGTGTCATGCGTAGCTGGAAGTCCTCTGTCTTATTTGTTGTCGCAGGAGTAGAAATCGTATCGCTGAGCAAAAGCCATCCTTTCTCCTTGCTCTTGTCAATGTAAGAATCGCCTATGGCCCCAAAAGCGAAATCCAATCCCGGGGACAAGGCTCCAGTCCCTCGACTCTGCCCGAAGGCATCCCCAATGGTGGGCATAAAACCTGGCAGCGACATCGCATATTGATTGCGGTAAGAGACGCTAATATTTCTCACCATCATCATGACCCTGGCAATGCTTTGGGCTGTCTTATACCATCCTTTATTTTCCAATGGCTCCTTAGGGGTAACCGTAATTTTCAATTTCAAGGCTGAATCCACATGATTGGTAATCCGGATGGCATTTTCATTCACCTTCCTATATTTCAAGGCAAAAGTCTTTCCATCCTTTGTCTTAGCTGAGACGATGAAGCGTTTTGTCTTTTTACCATGGTTGATGACAAGAGTCGTATCAGGCAGCAGTGTGATCTCCTTTTCATAACTGCGCTGATTCTTGGGCAAAGCCTTTTTCTGCTGCTCTGCCTGGGCATCTCTCTTTTGCCCCTTCGTATTCTTTCCCCTGTCGTTTTGCAGTTGGGAGGTTGCTCTCGTCGAGGAGGCTCTCCTATTCGTTACCGTCCTTGAGCGATTGAACCGCTCGTTCGTCTTTTTCAGGAAAGGAATATGGTTGTACAATTTCTCTAAGTTGAAAGTACCGTTCATGTTCAGGATACGATTACTCGTAATCGTATTCCCCAAGGAAGTGCCATCATCCAATTCTGTGCCTCTCACCCAACTGTAAGTGGCGTTATAGCTTGCATCTGAAGTAATCCAGTCAAAGATTGGGATCATGTTGAGTGGCAATTGATAGGAGAGCTGGAAGTTTTGATTATAGTCAAGCGGTGTCCCTAAATGCTTAATGCTCGTCCATACGGAATCTTTCCATGCAGAATAGCGATCGGGGTATAGGTCCTTATTGACGGGAGTATAAGGCTCCTCGATCTCAGCATGGGTAGCGCTTTGGAAATTCATGTGGATATTCTTGGTAAAATCCCATCGGAGGGTAAAGTCACGGTTCCAGAGGAATTGCTCGCTGAAGGTCAGTGGCAACTGACTGTTCTCCGTACTTTCCAGATCCCTCTCCTGCAGTTCATAGTAGGTGCGATACAATTCACTATTAAAAGCCACATTCTGCGGTAAATAGTTCAATCCGAATTTTTTCAAGATATCCAGCCATTTACTCTTATTCTTAATCGTTCGGAAAGGCTCGAAAGTCTTGTACACCGGCGACCAGTTGTAGTTGACCGCCCCTCTCCATGAGTCCTCCTTTTCATAAACAGTCGTCTCCCCACTCTCAAATTGATGTGAATGGCTATAAGAGAATGTGAAGTTAGCAGGATCATACGGCATGGGATGCCGCTTGGTCTGGATGCCGAAGCGCACATTCGACAAAGAGAAGTTACTATTCACCTTTTTGGTAACGGCTATTGACTTCAAGGAATCCCGCTCTGTCTTATTGGCACAAGCATCGAGAGCATCCTCCAACAGTTCATCTGTATCTAAGGGATTGTATTTGGGAGAGGAGGTAGTCTTCGTATAGGAATAATAAAGGGGGATGGACACCTTTGCCTTATCAGGAAAGAACTTACCTAACTCGAGGCTTGTAGTGACACTCACAGTCTTGTCGTTGCTGTCTGATCGAGTATTGATGCCGTCTTCCAATCCACCAAAGCCTTCGGAAATATATCTCCCTTGCGCATTGACTGTCCCTAAGTCAGACAATTGCACATTGAGATTGCCCTGTGCTGCCCATCCTCCGCTGTTGTTATAGTCCTTGACGCGTAATTCATTGAACCATACCTCGCCCGATTTCTGCGTATTGGAGAGGTTTCTTACGCCCAACATCATCGTTGAGACTTCACCCAAGGAAGGATTACCCATTACGCTCACCCTGTTCTCGGGATGGTCCTGGTCGTATGCTGAATACTCCCTGGAATAAGAGGCTCCTCCTGTGGCTATTGCCTTATTGCGTTCTTTCTTCAATTTTGTGAAAAGACTCAGGGCTATATTCATCATGTTTTCTTCTGGCCACACCTCGTCCCTGCTGCCAGAGCTATACACCCCAGCAGGTGTCAGCTTCAAGGGAATCTCATATTCATAATAGTTGTTCTTGTAATCGCTCCCTAAACGGACAAAGGCAGCTAATTGCCCATCGGTCAAATTGGTCGTATTCTCCTCCAAGGCATTGGCGTGGACAAATAGTTGGATATTCTTATAGTTGCGCAAGTCGACGTTTGTTCCCTTATAGACAGCCTTGCTTTCCTGGTGGCTCAGGTTCGTGACGTTCATCGAAAGTGCTTGCTCGTTAGCCTCCACCAACTGAGGCTGGGTAGGATCGGTCTCACGGCTAATCCCAGGTGGCAAGACATAGTTGACCGGAGTCTTATCGCCATTTTCCTCAATATTCACCGCACTTGCTACCATAGTCCCTGTTTGGGCTGAATGGTCAAGCGACTGTTCATAAACTCTCCATACTCCACGGACAAGGTTCAACGTGCCAAAGCGAAGAATAACTGGCTTCTTGAAATGGGTCAGGAACATACGCATAAAGCGGATGGATGTAAAGTCGCTCAGATTCCCCACATTCTTCTCATACTCATCCACCGGGATCCGGAACTGATACCAGGTAACCGATTTGTCCTTCTCCCCATTCCTCAACGTAGGTTTGGTCACACGTTTGTCCACGATAAAGTTCCTGCCCACGACCATGTCTTCTGGCCGTAGGGAGACATGGTACTGGTAATATTTCTCATATTCGTTCAGGGTATAATCCTGATTGATATCTTCAACGTCAGGCGTGGTCTTATAGGAGGTGTCATAACTCTCCGTCCTGTTTTCTGAGTCCGGTGAGTTGCCCTGCGGATTGTTAATATACTTGTATCTTCTAAGGATAGAAGCCTGCATATTGTCATAGTCCGACCCACGGAAATAATGGTAGTCATCGCCTGCGGGGTCATTGAGCATGGAATCTCGCGCCGCCGCATTCGTTACATGTGCTGACACATAATCCAGGAAATTCTTGTATGAATCCCAAGACTGCTCCTCCGCATCCGTAAGCCCATTAAATCCCACATCCTGCAACTGGCGAGTGCCTGCGGCTGTAGAAAAAGAATAGGTGGTTGTTGCCTGGGAAGGGATCTTTCCCCATTGAGTAGTGGTATAGGAAGCAGAGCCATCCACCGGCATGCCACTTTCATAGAATTTCTTACCGTCATGAAGGACATCCTCGCTCACCTCTCCGAGGTTGAAATACAGATCTCCACCATAGTCAGCGGCATCAGGCTGCTCATTGGAATAGACAAAAGGATCCATCAACCAAAACTCGATATACTCCACATTCGAAGTCTCGAAATCACTCTGGTCGAGTTTCCGCATCATTCCACCCCAATGGTTTTGCGGATTGTTCAGGTGTCCGTTAGCATCCAAGTCCGTGCTGAAATTATAGGGACCACGCTCGTTAGGATAATAAGCTACGTTCAGCACAGACAAGGTAGAGGTAACCCCATTATAACTGCTCTGTTGACGTTTTGGGAAAAGTTCGTTGACATAGACCTGTCGTACAAAGAAGTTGGACAATTGGTCCAGATCGCTCTTGATGTGCGAAGGAGTCAGGCTGCTGTTGCGGCGGGTGAATAGTGGGTCAATGGTGTACCATGCCATCTGGCTTCTGTTATAGCCGCTGGCAAGCGTTGTCTTATCACTGGACTCTGCAAAGAAAGAAGGGACACTGGACAGGCTCCATGAGGTAGGGGTGCTGACATCGATCTCATTTTTGGTATCCTCGAAGTCATCCAAATAGGAAGCATTGTCCTGCGTGCCATGATTTTGTCCGGCAATCAACTGGGCGAACTCACCTGTGAAAGAAATGTTGGAAGGCTGGGTGACATGGAGGAAGGGTATCTTGTCCAAGGCATTCGTCAACCATTGACTTTCTGTCTTCCAGTTAAGATTCAGTCCCCATATCGTATTATTCAGAGGTTCTTCCCCCATACTGACCTTCGTCGTCAACGCCTGTTCTGAAAGATGCTGCAAAGTACCACTCATCTGGAAATTCTTCGAGAAGTCATACTCCCAGTTCATCCCAAACATGGTCTTCCTCATCTGACTGTAGTCGGTATTACTTTCGAGGGAGACATTGACTGCGGTCCCTGCATCCAGTATGCTTTGGTTTAAGATCGTGACCTCGCCCGCCGAGTAGTTGACACTATAGTCTGTGCCCTCCGTCAAGGTCACCCCTCCTGCCGTGACGACTACTGAACCCTGTGGCACATTATAGGCTCCTAAAGAGATGACATTAGCAGACGTGCCTCGATATTGCCCGACCAGCAAGAACTTATCCTTTTCCGCCTTCTGCTTGGCTACTGTCTTTGTCGTATCATACAATTCTGTAAAAGCATAGGAGGAAGCAACTGATGCCGGGACGCCCTTGCTTACCAGATAGCCGTAGAGATAGCTTCCGAAAGGTTCTACCTTGGGTAGGAAGACCCTGCCATTGCTGATAGTATAGCCTTCCACATAATCATAATATCCATTGGAATGGGCCTTGTTGTTATTGTCAAGGCGGTCAGCGCCGATCACCTTCAGCAAGGTAGTATTCTTAACCTGCGTCTCTGGGATATAAGTAAGATAGACTCCTGTTGTGTCGCTCTTGTATTTGACGTCTAAGCGAAACTTTTCCTTTTCAATGGTAGATGCACCTAAGGAATAGACATTCTTCATCATCAGGTCCCAGTTGCCTTGGATAGGACTATTGTTCGTGTTCTTCAGGGACTTCACGAAAAGGGCTTTGCCTGTGTCCGTAATATCCGACGCGAACTCTCCTACCTGATAGGTCTGACCACCATACGTATACTCAAAAGCCACAGCTAACACCTGGTCCGTCTGCAGCGTGGAGTTGAGAGAGACATACCCAAAGGAGGAGTTCAGGGTATACTCAGAAGATGACAACAAGCGCGCACTCTCCATTTTCTCGTAGTCAGTCCCCCCATTAAGGCCGGCACCGTCCAAGACCGTTGTCGTCTGATCTATATTCCGGGCATCGGCATAGTTATTGACTATTGTCGAATACTCCGTGTTCGATGTGTTGGCAGCCACCACACCAGAGGACGCCCATCGCTTGTTGGAGATATGGGAGCACTCACCTAAGTCGGTTAATGCCACGATATCACGTGTGTTGGAAGTCGTCCCCGTCTTATTAGTCACCCAGATTTCTACCCGGTTGACCACAACGCCTGTGGTGAGGTTGGGCAACCTTGCCATTCCATCATCATACTTATCGCGGAAGAATTGAGACAGGAAGAAGTGCTTGTTCTCTTCATAGTTAGCTACGTCGATCTCAAAAGGAGTGGTCTGGGCTCCCCCGGATGCAGTAACACTCTTCGACGCGCTTTTCTTCTGTGATGCCACCAACTGCAGTTTCAGCTTTCCAAACTGCAGGTCGGTGCGGATGCCGAACAAGGAGCTTGCCCCGTTGACCAAGGAAGAGTTGGATGGAAAAGAGATATTGCCACCTTCCACTAACTTGACGATCTCATCTTCCTTGCCATCATACTTCAGTTTCAAGTCCTGCGCATCATAGTCAAAGGTTGCGTCCGTGTTATAGTTTAAGTTCATGTTGACCTTATCCCCCACCTTTCCGTTGACGCTCAAGTTGATCTTTTCATCAAAGTCCATGGTAGTGGTCTTCCTGTGACTGATAGGAAGGGATGGGTTGTCAATGTTCTTCATCGTTGCGCCGAACTTCAATTCCGCCGTACCCTGAGTCCTGATCCGCACACCTCCAGGGCCAAAGATTTTCTCTGCCGGTCCCAAGTCAAAGTGCATGTCTGAGAAATCGAACTTCTCTTTACCTTTCGTTTTCACTGTCTCCTCATTCTTTGACCGGAAATAGTCCCTCATCATCTGCCTCTCTGTCCAGGAGCGATACTCCTCTGCCGTCATCATGATAGGGGCGAACAGATAACTTCCCCCCATCTTGGTTCCAATGACATATCTGTCTAGCGTGTCATTATAGACAACATCTTGCTTCAGGTTGTCGGGACGCTTCAAGTCCATGCCGTTTTGCTTCAGGTCGTCCAAGGTAACAGGCATCGTACGCTGTATTTTCCATCGGGTATGAAGCAAGGAATCGGGGATGGTATCTTCTTCAACGACTGGGGCTACCCCCAAAGGCAGCTGGGCTCCTGTCTTTTGCTGCTGCTTTTGGGTGTTATCCTTTTGCTGCTTGGGTGAAGCAGCCTGACTTTGCCTTCGATGGTCGTCCTGAGGAGTAGGTACAGAGATGGCATAGCCTGCTATGACAAACACGGCAAGAAATAGCATCAACATGGAAATAACCTGCTTCCTCATAAACGACTTAATAATTCCAAGACGACTTTATCTGTCAGCCTCTTATTTGATCTGCTTCAGGGCGAGCTTCACGACTTGCTCGACAGGCAGTGTGGGATCTTTCTGCAAGATAGACATGACTACCTTGGCTGATGGCGCTGGAGAGAAGCCTAACATGGCGAGAGCACTTACAGCCTCATCCTTCACCTCATTGTTAGCGACAGGTACCTGACCGCCACTGGCAGGAATCTCATCGGCAATACCTAAGGATACGATCTTGTCTCGCAGGTCAACAATGATCCTTTGGGCAGTTTTCAATCCTATCCCCTTTACACTCTTCAGCATTCTTTCGTTACCTGTCGATATGATATTGCACAGTTCACCCGGTGAAACTGAAGAGAGGATCATACGGGCTGTGTTGGCTCCGACACCGGAGACAGTAATGAGCAACCTATATAGTTCCCTTTCTTTCTTGGAAGAAAAACCATATAGGGAGAAGGAATCATCCCTTCCCCCTGTTACCAACGCCTCATGGACGAATAATTTCACCTCCTTCTTGCCTTGTATGGCACTATAAGTGTTCAAGGAAATATTGAGGGCATACCCCACCCCCGCCGTCTCTACGACCGCTAATGCCGGAGTGAGATCTGTCAGTTCACCCCTGATATATTCTATCATAGCTTCTTTATTTGTATGAATACAATAGAAAAACGAAGTCACCACCTCTTTTATTGCATTCGGCCTTTATTTTCATCATCGGCAGGATCACCGTGATAGGACTCATTGCTCGGCATCTGCTTTCTTCCATTCTGACATGAGCGTGTAGGCACCTGTCAGGGCAATGGTTTCTGAGGAAGAGACCCCTGAGCGGATCTCGTTGAACCCGTTAGCGCGTTGCCCAATATGTACTTCCCGTGGAATGAATGTAAGCCGACTCCCCTTTTCTTTTACGACAAAGACATAGTAGCGGTCTGCGTCTGAAGCGAGGGCATCGTCTGGGACTGCCCATCGACGGACACTGCCAGAATGGATGAGGGCCGTGACATAGGACCCAGGGACGAGCCTTCCCCTGCCAGGGTTGATGGCAATGCGCGTATGCACTGCTCTGTTACTATCATCAAACAGGTTTCCCACTGATGTTATCTTCCCGTCATACTTGCCCGGCCACGACTTAGACGTCAACTGAGCCACGCAACCTTCCTTGACTTTTGAAAAATCATTTTCATAGACCATGACATCAGCATAGACGTGATCGGAGTTGACAATCGTAAAAAGTGATGACTGTGGATCGGCATATTGCCCTACAAGGGCTTGGATGGTCTCAACAGTCCCCGCTATCGGACTCTTGATGGTGATGACACTGACGGTATGCCCAGCCTTAACAGCTTTCAGACTGATCCCCAACAGAGACAGTTGATGCCCCGTCACACGAAGTTCGCCTTCTAATTGGCGATATTCAGAGGAGATCTGCTGGAAGTCCTTTCCCGACCCGACCTTCGAGGCATAAAGCTTTTTCTGCCGTTGGTATTCCTGCAGGACATAAGACATCTTGCTGCTTGCCGAAAGATAACGCCCTTGTAAGTCGAGCAGATCGGGATGACTCATGAGAGCCAAAGGCTGACCCTTGCTCACCCTCTGCCCTTCAACGACGAGGATCCGCTTGATATTGGCACCGATGGGGGATGCTACGCTTGCCTCACTCTCTGGGGATACCTTCAAGATACCGTTTGCCTTGACGATAGATGAAAACAATTGCTGGGAAGCTTTCCCCCAGTGAATACCCTCGTCGGAAGCGATATCTCGGTCGATGGAAAAACTGGTGGATGACGGATCCTGGGACTGGTCCGTAGGACTCTGATTGCTTTTGTTGACGCATGATGCCAGGAGAGCTAACATCATGAACAAGGGAAAAATATACTGTTTCATGTTCGTTTCGTTGTTGATAATTAATAATAAATTAAGTTATACTTTGCCTCTAATAGCTTTGTGTAAGCCTCAACGTAGTTCATCTCCGTTGTCAATGCACCATTCACAGCCTGGATGAAGTCAAGGTAACCGATACTGCCCGCCTGATAGGAAAGTAAGGCGATACGCTTTTGCTCCTTGGCTAAGGGCAAGGCATCACGACGGTAATAGTCAACGCTCTGTAAATATTTGTCGTATTCCATTCTCAAGGAGTTTCTCTTGCTTACAAGTTGTCGGCTCACTTCCTCCGCATCAGCGCGGGCACGCTGTGAAGAGAGCCTCGCCGACTTTACAGTCGCCTTTGTGGCACCGAAGGCGATGGGGATGCTGACACCCACTTGCCATGCGTAATAGCCATTTTGAGAGCCCAATTTCTGCACGCCTGCCTCTAAGAAGAATTTGGGCAGACGCTGCGCACTCGCCTCTTTGGCAACAGCCTGGGACAGGTTTACCAACTGACGGCCTAACAGTGCCTTAGGATGCAGTTCTTGCGAGAGAATGGCTGACACGTCCAACGTATCATCTACACCTGCCGCCTGATAGATCGTGTCAGTCGACAGCCACCGGCTGAGGTTGAGATGGGCCATCTGTAGGTCCTTCTTTGCCTCTTGCAAGGAAAGCTTGACCTGTTGGCTACGGTGAAGGGCTGTTTGATATTCAAGGAGAGAGATCGCTTTGGCCTCATAGCGCAAACGGGCAACTCGGGAGAAATCAGCATAAAGGGAATCCATCCTGGACATGTTCTCATAGCGCAGAAGGGCGGCATGGTCATTGATATAGTCGGCACATACCTGCCGTATCAGTTCTCTCTCAATCACGCCAGTCTCAGCCTGGGCTACCCCCGCCTGTGCCTGTAGCCTACGGCGCATGCCATGAGCGCCAAAGGGATCTATATCCTGGCGAAGGCGTGCCAACGTATAGACAGCATCGTTGCCATGCCCTATCTCTTCACCCCCGCCACTGAGTTCCATGTTACCTAAGATGCTGGCCGACTTTCTTAAGGCATCTGCGCTGCGGGCATTCAGCCGACTTGCCCTGATTGAAGGATAGTCGCTCATCGCCTTGGCTATTGCCGCGTCGAGTGTGATACGCTGCTGAGCCCAGACAGATACGTTGGCTACCATCCATAAAATGACTAAAAATATCTTTTTCATTTGGTTCTTGTTTATATTGCTTACGCATGCACGCGGTCAGCGGTCATGCACGTTGATGATTGTTTTTTCATG